>DASZGP010000204.1:0-12455 GCA_035938695.1 Candidatus Dormiibacterota bacterium
CGACAGCAGGATCGCCTGGCGGATGTGCCGCTTCGGGTTCTTCGCTTCCGAACCCAGCGCCGTCACCGACTCGAAGCCGACCAGCAGCAGGATGGCGATGGTGCCCTGCATCAGGACGTTCGTCAGGTTGTGCGGCAGCACCACCGAGAAGGGCCCGCTGTGGGCGTAGTGCAGCTCGGGGTGGGCGACCCGGAAGATGATCGCCAAGAGCGAGAACGCGACCAGCGCGGTGAGCTGGATCACGTTGATCACGATCGCGGTCATGGTTGAGCCGCTGATCCCGCGGAAGGCAATGTAGCCGGTCAACGCCGAGAAGATCACCACCGCGGCGATCTGCCCGGGCTGGTTCAGGGTGACGTTGAAGAGGCTGAGGATGTACACCAGCAGGGTGCCGGTGAAGGCCACCATGATGCCCGGGTAAATCCAGTAGTAGAGGTGGGAGATCCACCCGACCACGAACTTGGCCAGGCGGCCGAACATGTGGTGGGCCTTGGACTCGCGGTCCAGGAAGGCGGCCTCGGCGAAGTAGTACGAGGACCCCGCGCCGGCCTGCGGGTAGAGGTTGGCCAACTCGGAGTACGAGTAGGCCGTCAGGAACGCCAGGACCAGCACGAAGAGCAGGCCCGGCAGCATGTCGTAGGCGGTCGTGTTGCCGCCGTTGGTCTGGACTGCCTGGAGCTGGAACGTGGTCCAGAGGAACGCGCCCGGCGCGATCAGCGCCATGGCGTTGATCGTGAGCCCGGTCAGGCTCAGGGTCTTCTTCATCTCCGGGGGGGCGGCAGTTGCCATGAATCCTCCTCCTGCTTGTAGGAATGACACCGGTAATGCCCGGCGTCTTTATCACCAACCGCCACCAACGCTAGGGGCGCCCCGGCGCGCCGTTCTCCGTTGGAGGACCAAGAAATATCGCGGCGCCGTTAGTGCCTGCCGCACCAATTCGCATCTTGGAATATGGGTTGCCGAAGGTGAAGCCACACGGGGAACAGGGCGCTTTTTCGTGACCTGGGCACAAGCCGAGGGTGCCGGAGGGTGGCTAGACTGTGTTCATGGCACAGACCAAGTCGATCGACGCCGAGCCCCTCCACCGGCCCACGCCGTCACCCCTGCCCACATCCGCGGAGCGGCGGCCGGGCCCCATCCCCCATCCCGAGTCACCCGGCGAGGCGTCGTTGCGGGAGCTGCTCTTCCTGCAGCGCCTGAGCAAGGCGGCCGCCTCGACGATCGAGCCCGACGCCCTCCTGGAGCTGATCATCCGGGAGACCACCGGCGCGATGCAGACCGATGTCTGTTCCCTCTACCTCTACCAGCCCGGCACCGAGGACCTGGTCATGACCGCCACCAACGGGCTGGCGGCCGACAAGGTCGGCAAGGCCCGGCTCAAGCTGGGGTCGGGCATCACCGGCTGGGTCGCCCTGCACCGCCAGCCCCTGGCGGTGACCGACGTCACCCACGAGCCGCGCTTCCAGTGGATCAAGGGCGTCGACCAGCAGCGCCTGCGGGGGATGCTCTCGGTGCCGATCGTGGCCGGCTCCCGCCTGGTCGGGGTGGTCAACGTCCAGACCGAGGCCGTCCGCGAGTTCACCAAGGCCGACAACGACTTCCTCTCGGCGATCGCCGGCCAGGTCGCCGGGATCCTGGAGCGGAGCGAGCTGCAGCGCCGGCTGGAGACCCAGCTGGAGGAGATCAGGGGCTCCCAGGCGATCCACGAGCGGTTCACCGCGCTGGCCCTCTCGGGCAGCGGCACCGGCTCCATCCTGGAGGCCATCGGCAGCCTGGCGGGCGCCCGGGTCGAGCTCTTCGACCCCGCCGGCTTCCGCCTCGAGCGGGGCGCCTCCAGCGTTCCCGGCGGCGTCGGTCTGAGCCGGCTGGAGCTGCCGGCGGCCTTCCTCCGGGGCGACTCCCGGGAGACCGTCGAGGTCCAGGCCGGCCGCCCGCCCCGCTCCCTGACCCTGACCCCGGTGCGCGCCGGCGACGAGCTGCTCGGCGTGCTGGTGGCCGAGGCGGCGGCCGTCGACACCCCCAACCGGCGCCGGGCCCTGGAGCACGGCGGCACCGTCCTGGCCCTGGAGCTGGCCAAGGACCGCGCCGCGGCCGAGGTCGAGCGCCGCCTCCGCGGAGACCTGGTCGAGGAGCTCCTGGCCCACGGCCTGGAGCGGGAGGAGTCGCTGCGCCTGGCCGCCCAGGCCGAGCGCCTGGGCCACCGGGTCTCGGGCCATACCTGGGTCCTGGCGGTCGAGCCCGACGACGACGCCG
Source organism: Candidatus Dormiibacterota bacterium (assembly GCA_035938695.1). GTDB lineage: Bacteria > Chloroflexota > Dormibacteria > DASZGP01 > DASZGP01 > DASZGP01. The sequence continues at coordinate 2,254 of DASZGP010000204.1, forward strand.
GCGCCGCGGCGATGGAGTCGCGCGGCGTCCAGGACCGCCTCCACCGCCTGGTCAGCGACCTCTGCGCCCGCCGCTTCCCCGGCGCCCTGGTGGTCACCCGCTCGGCCTCGGTGGTGCTGCTGATCCCGGTCGGCCAACCGGCCGAGGCCGCCGCCGCCCCCGGCGCCCCCGAGCTGCGCGCCCTGGAGACCTTCGGCGGCCACGTCCTCGACACCTTCCACCGGGTGATCCGCGAGGGCACCTTCTCCCTGGGCATCGGCAACGCCACCCAGGAGATCCACGACCTGCCCCGGGCCCACGACGAGGCCCGCCAGGCCCTCCGCCTGGCCCGCCGCGGCGGCGGCACCAAGCGGATCACCTCCTACCGCTCCCTGGGCGCCTTCCGCCTCCTCCTGGAGGTCCAGAACCCGGTCGCGCTGTCGCGCTTCATCGACGAGACCCTGGGGCCGCTGCTGCGCTACGCCGAGTCCCGTCGCACCCCGCTGATCGAGACCCTGGAGCAGCTCTCGGCCCACCACTGGAACCGCCGCGCCGCCGCCCGCGCGCTGCACCTGCACGTCAACAGCCTCTCCTACCGGGTGCAGCGCATCGAGTCGCTGCTGGGCGTCTCGCTGGAGGACGCCGAGACCCGGGTGGCGCTGTCGATCGCGCTGCGCGCCCGCTCCCTGTTGCGGGGGTAACCCGCAACAGGGCCGCGCTGACGATCTGACGAGCTGTCGCGCCCCACAGCAATGTGACAATCCATTGGCCTGGCCACCCGGCGGCGCTTATCCTCCGGCCAAAGGGATTTTGCAGCGGGACATCGGCTCCAGGGCGGAGCCATGGGGCGCCGACTGCGGGTTGGGTGAGTGGTGGTGCGGTACATGGGCGTCGTCGGTCTGTGTCGGCGTGCCGTGGCCGCCCGGCCCGATCCCTCGCGGGTGAAGCTGCTGGCTCGGCTGGCCGTCCTGCCGGTGATCGCCGCCGTCTGCAGCCTGGCGTTCATCGTCGGCAACGGTACCGGGGTCGCCACCTGTACGACCTTCACCATCTCCGGTACCTTCGACCAGTCGGGGGCGATCTCCACCGACGGATCCCTGTGGGTCTGGGGTCTTTCCTACGGGGCCACGCCGGTCAAGGTCTCGGGTCTTTCCAACGTGTCCTCGGTCGCGCTTCCGCTGATCCTGACCAGTGACGGTCGCGTCTGGACCCTGAACCCCTCTGGCCCCAACCCGACGGTGACCCTGGTCACCGGAGTCAGCAATGTCATCGCGATCAGCAGCAGCAACTTCGACAACCTGGCGGTCGAAGCCGACGGCAGCGTGTGGGCGTGGGGCGACGACCGCTACGGCCAGCTTGGCAACGGCACCGCCTCCACCACGCCTACGACCACCCCGACGCAGGTAACCGGCCTGACCAACGTCGTCCGGGTCAGCTCCGGCTGGTACTTCCACGAATTGGCGCTCAAATCCGACGGGACCCTGTGGGCCTGGGGCCTCAACCGCCGCGGGCAATTGGGGGACGGCACCACGACCAACCGATCAACGCCCGTCCAAACCACGGCCACCGGATTCAGCAACATCGTCGCGATTGCCACCGGAAGCGAGTTCTCGCTGGCAATGACGTCTGACGGCAAGGGATGGTCGTGGGGATCGGAGAATTACGGCGCGTTGGGCTATACCGGCGGCGGGGGCACTCCGACGCAGATCCCCAATCTATCGACGATCTCCGGCCTCGCCACGGGTGAATACCATTCGCTCTCACTCAACGCAGACGCCACCGCCTCAGCCTGGGGCATGAACGCGAACGGCGAGCTGGGGAACTCCAGCAACTTCGGCACGACAGCCGACAACGACACCCCCACCGTGATCGCCGGGCTCTCCAGCCTGTCGGCACTGGCGGGCGGCGACTTCCATTCGCTGGGATTGAAGCAGAATGGCACCCTCTGGGCCTGGGGGCGCGACGACTCTGGCCAGCTCGGAAGCACGGGCCCGAACACTTACACCCCGGTCCAGGTGCCCGGGCTGACCGTGGCCCAGCCCGGCGCCTGCGCCAACTACGGCGTGGCCGCCACCCCGACCGGGGTCTCCGGCCAGCCCGGCAACCATTCTGTCGCCCTGACTTGGACCGAGCCCAACAACGGCAACCTGATGCCGCTGCAGTACATCGTCACGCCGTACATCGGCGGTACAGCCCAGGCTCCGATCCAGACCGGCGGCACCGCGACCAGCTTCACCGTCACCGGGCTGACCAACGGCACCCCGTACACCTTCACCGTGGCGGCCCAGAACGGCGCCGGCACCAGCCCGCCGTCGGCCCCGTCGGCGGCGGTGACGCCTGACCTCGCACCCAACCCACCCGGGACGCCGAGCCCCACCGCGGGGAGCTCCAGCGACGTTTCGCTGACCTGGTCGGCCCCGTCCCCCAACGGGGGAACCGCGCTGACGGCCTACGTCGTGACGCCGTACCTGCAGGGCATCGCGCAGGCGCCGGTCAACACCGGGAGCACATCCACCACCTATGACGTCACCGGGCTGACCTGCGGCGCGCAGTACACCTTCACCGTCGCGGCCCGGAACACGCTCACGGGCGCGGCCTCGGCGCAGTCCACGGCGGCGACCCCCAACTGCGTTCCCGGCCAGGTCGGCACCCCCGGCGCGGCCGCCGGCGTCAACCGCGACGCCACGGTGACCTGGTCGACGCCAACCGCCAACGGCGGCACGGCGATCACCGGCTACAAGATCACCCCAAGGCTGAACGGCAGCGCCCAGGCCCCCGTCTCGGTACCGGTGGGCAACACCTTCACCCTGACCGGCCTGACCTGCGGCGGCTCCTACACCTTCACCGTGGCCGCCCAGAACGCCGCCGGCGCCGGCGCCGCGTCGCCGGCCTCGGCCGCCGTGGTCCCCAACTGCACCCCGAATGTCCCCGGGACCCCGGCCGCGATCGCCGGCACCGGCAGCAACGTCCAGCTCAACTGGACGGCGCCGTCCGGCAACGGCGGCACGGCCATCACCCAGTACGTCGTGACCCCCTACCTGTCGGGGGTGGCCCAGGGCCAGATCGGCACCGGCGGGTCCGCGACCGGCTTCAACGTCACCGGCCTGGCCTGCGGCGGCTCGTACACCTTCACCGTCGCGGCCCAGAACGCCGCCGGGACCGGCGCGGCCAGCGGGACCTCGGCGACCGCCATCCCCAACTGCGCGCCGGCGGCGCCGGGCACCCCCAGCCCGACCGCCGGGGTCAACCGCGACGTCCAGCTGACCTGGTCCACCCCGAGCGGCAACGGCGGCACGGCGATCACCCAGTACGTGATCACCCCCTACCTCGCCGGCGTGGCCCAGAGCCCGGTGGGCACGGGCTCGACGCTGGCCGGCTTCAACGCCACCAACCTGACCTGCGGCGGGTCCTACACCTTCACCGTCGCCGCCCAGAACGCGGCCGGGACCGGCGCCGCCTCGGCGCAGTCGGCCATCGCCGTGCCCAACTGCGTCCCGGGCACCGTCGCGACGCCCAGCGCCACCGCCGGCAACAGCAGCGACGCCACCGTCGGCTGGTCCGCGCCCGCGGCCAACGGCGGCACGCCGATCACCGGCTACCTGGTCACCCCGTACCTCGGCGGCGTGGCCCAGAGCGCGATCCCGGCCGGGGCCGGGGCGACCTCCATCCATCCCACCCTGACCTGCGGCGGCAATTACACGTTCACCGTGGCGGCCCAGAACGCGGCCGGCGGCGGGGCGGCCTCGCCGCTGTCGCCGCCGGCCGTGCCCAACTGCGTCCCCGGCGTCGCGGGCACCCCGGTCGGGACCTTCGGGGACACCCAGGTCAGCCTGTCGTGGAGCACGCCAACCCCCAACGGCGGCACCGCGATCACCGGTTACACCGTCACCCCGTATATCGGCGGCAACGCGCAGACCCCGATCAGCACCGGTTCGGCCAGCCCCACCTACGTCGTCACCTCGCTGGCCAACGGCACCCCCTACACCTTCACCGTGACGGCCCAGAACGCCGCCGGCCTGGGCCCGGCATCGGCCGCCTCCCTGCCGGTGACCCCCCATGTGGCCCCGGTGGTGAGCGCGTCCGGCGCCTCCGGCACCTACGCCAAGGGTGACCTGGTGACCCTGACCTACACCGTCACCAACCCGTCCAGCGGCTCGGCGCTGACCCTCAGCAACCTCGAGAGCGACCTGCCCGCCGGGCTGCTCGGGAACGCCCAGATGCTGGTCAGGGTGGCGATCAACGGCGGGGCGGCGGCCCCCTGCACCGCGACCAGCACGCCGTCGTGCGCGCTCGACCCCGGCCAGCGCCTCACGGTCCGGTCCCTGCAGCCCATCCCGGTCGGCGGCAGCGTCGTGCTGTCGATCACGGCGGTGGCGGCCGGCGGCGAGCAGGGCTGCGGCCTGGTCAGCCCCTCCGCCTTCGCCGAGACGGTCTACCTCGACCACGTCAGCGCGGCGGCCCCCTTCACCGTCTGCCAGAGCGGGCTGGGGATGGAGTCCTGGTGGAGCTACGTGCAGCGGGCGGTGGGATCGCAGGGGACGGCCTCGGTCAACGTGGCCAACGGCAACCTGGTGGTGCAGCAGACCGACTCGCTGCCGGTCCAGGCCCACGGGCACCTGGCCTACGTCCTGCGCCGGACCTACAACAGCCAGGAGGCCGCCGGCCTGCTCCTGCCCGGCCGCGGCATCGGCGCGGGCTGGATGCTCGACATCGGCCAGGCCGACGCCCTGGCCGGCGCCGGGGTCACCGCCTCCGGCCTCTACATCCCCTCCATCCCGAGCTTCCTCAACCAGGTGACCAACCCGCTCGGGGTGACGTACATCGATCGCGACGGCACCCGCCACCTGTTCACTCCCCGGGCCATCCCGGCGGTCGGCGTCAGCGGGCTCTCCGGCCCCCAGCAGGTGCTCAGCCCCGCGGCCCTGACCCCCGACGCCGGTTTCGACACGGTCCAGGTCGACGAGGTCTACGACCCACCGGCCGGAGTCCACCTCGGCCTCTGGCGCTACGTGGAATCCTGCAGCACCGGCTGCGCGACGCCGCAGGTCCTGGGCTACGGCGCGGAGCGCACCGACCGGCTGCGCTACGAGTTCGCGGCCGACGGCCGGCTGCTGTCGATGATCGACGCCAGCGGGGTCCAGCTGCGCTACGTCTACGACAGCCAGGCCCGCCTGATCCAGGTCTACGAGCCGCGCAGTTGCCCCACGCCGCCGGCGCCGCCGGTCTCCTCGCCGCTGACCCCCGCGCCGCCGGCGGCCAGCCTCTGCCGGACCTACGAGCTGCAGTACGCGGTCAACAACGGCCTCCTGACGGTCACCATCTGGGATCCAAGCGGCGGTTACTCGCCGTCGGGCGCGCCGCCGCGTCCCACCACCTACCTCCTCGACGGCGGCACCCTGTCCAGCCACCTGGTCGAGGTCGACAACCCCGACGGCAGCCGGCTGCACTACACCTACGGCAGCGGGTGCAGCATCTCCACCCAACAGCTCTGTTCGGTGGTCGACGGGAATGGCGGGACCACCAGGTTCACCTACGGCCCCGGCGCCCTCGGCGGCGCCCCGCCCGCGGTGACCGGCATCACCGACCGCCAGGGCAACCCGACCACCCTCACCTACCCCGACCCCACCATGACCGTCGTCGACCGCTCCGGCGAGCGCCAGCTCTTCAGCGCGATCGACGCCCGGGGACGGGTCGGCCGGCTGGACGAGGGTGACACGTCCGGGACCAACCCCTACCTGCGCAGCACCAGCTTCACCTGGGACACCTCCAACGTGACCTGCCGCCAGCCCGACGCCCGGGTCGACAACAACCTCTGCCGGCGGGTCCAGTACGCCGCGCCGGGGACGCCGACCACGGCCCCGACCAGCCAGCCCGGCAAGGACCAGGACGTCCAGTACCTCTACAGCGACGAGGGCTCGCAGCTCCTGACCCGCCAGAACCTCGGCGCCTCGGCGCCCCCGGCGCCCGGTTCGACCTGCGCCAGCTGCATCGACCGGACCTGGGGCTACAGCGTCCAGTACGTGCAGCCCAGCGGAGCCAGCCAGACGTTCTCCGACACCGTCCAGGGCTCCGGCCTGGTCAGCTCCGGCGGCAGCCGGCCGAGCTCGACCGCCGGCAGCAACCAGACCCTCTTCCCGATCGTGGACCGGGTCCAGCAGCTGACCCCCGAGGGCAACGACCCCGCCAAGGCCGGCAGCAACACCGCCTCGTGCCCGGTCTCGCCGGCCTACAGCTGCTTCCTCAGCACCTCGCTGGTGGAGGCCAACCCCTCGGCCAATCCCAACGCCGTGCCAGGCGGCGGCGCGCAGTGCGCCACCCCGGGGTCGCCGGCCTACAACAGCGGGCTGCTCTGCGAGCAGGACCAGGCCCTGGACGTGGTGCAGAACTTCGACGGCAGCCTGAAGCGCTCGGTGACCCGCTACCAGTACGACGCCTTCGGCCAGAAGACCCTGATGACCACGCCCAAGGCGATCGAGGAGAGTCTCGCCGGCAGCTACTCGTACACCTACTACGCCGACGGCGAGACCGACCTCAACGGCGGCGTCAGCGCCGGGGGCTGGCTCAAGGCGGTGACCGACCCGACCGGACAATACTCCTTCTTCGCCTACGACCGGGCCGGCTTCGTCGCCCGCACCTGGGATCGCAACACGACCCACGCGGCGGGCGTTCCGGTGGCGACGTTCAATCCCCTCAGCGGCGGCTTCTCGCAGACCACCCACGGGATCGACCTCTCGTCGCCCTGGCGCTTCGTCACCAGCACCCGCGACGCGATGGGCAACCTGACCAGCTACACCGTCGACTCCAACGGCAACCGCCGGGCGATCCGGCCACCGCGTGGCAACCTTGCCGGCGGGTCCGGCTACGACACCGTGCAGACCTTCGACGCCAACGACAACCTGCTCACCACCCTGGCGCCGGCCGAGGCGGCCGGGCACACGGCGACCGTCTACCACTACGACGCGTTCGACAACGTGGCCGACGTCACCGACCCCAACGGCAGCCTCAAGGTGATGACCCACGACGGCGTCAACCGGCTGGTCGAGACCCGCTGGGTCCGCGACGCCGCGGGGGTCTACGCCCCCGGCTGCCGGACCTCGGACCCGGTCGCCGACGCGCCGATCCCCGCCAACCAGACGGTCTGCCTCACGGCCAAGACCTATGACGGCCTGGACAACGTCGTCGGCGACCAGGCGGCCAACGCCCACAGCGGCGGCTTCACCCCGGCCCAGGACATCATCGACCCCCGCGGCGCCACCGCCAACGTCACCAAGATGACCTACGACGCGGCCTCACGCCTGATCGACAAGAAGGTGCCGCGGGCATCCGCCCAGGGGGTGTATGACGAGTCCGCGACCGACTACGACCGCGACGGCAACGCCATCCGTCTCTACGCGCCCCGGGCCTTCAGCGAAGGACCGGCCAACGTCTTCGTCACCGTCAAGAAGTACGACCCCGGGGACCGCCAGCGCAGCTCGGTCGCGGTGCGCGGCGCCTACTCCGACTCGCCCTCGCTGCAGCCCTGCCGCGGTTCCAACGCCAACGACGCCCCCATCCCCCTGGACTGGGTGGTCTGCCAGACGAACGTCGGGCTGATCGACGCCGACGGCAACCAGACCCTGACGATCGACTCCCAGGGACGGTACGTCCAGTACACCTACGACATCCTCGACCGCAAGGTCGCCGAGGCGCAGCCGCGGTCCAACAGCAACGGGCCGCTCAACACCACCACGTACAGCTACGACTTCTCCGGCAACACGACCGCCGTGACGCGGCCCGGGAACCTCATCACGGCCTACTCCTACGACGCCGACAACCGGGTCGTGGACACGGTCGAGGGCGCCGACAGCACCAACGCCAACGCCGCCAACCTGGTCGACGCCGCGGGCACCAAGAACGTCCGCCACCGCAACTACTACGACGCCGACGGCCACCTCGTCGCCACCATCGACCCCCGCCAGTTCAAGACCACGAGCGGGCCCCTGACCACGGCGACCTTCATGGTCCGCACGGACTACGACGCCGACGGCCGGCCGACCGCGCAGTGGGTGCCGTACTCCGACAGCACGCTGGCCCAGGAGCCCCTCGCCGGTTCCGGGCAGTGCCCCACGCCGAACTCCGGCCGCAGGCCGGACACGGTCTCCGGCGTGCCCGACTACGCGTCCTCCGCCGGCATCTGCGTCACCCGCACCAAGTACGACCCGGCGGGCAACCGCAAGAGGGTGACGCTGCCGACCGCCACCGCCTCCCCCAGCTGCGGCACCGGCGGCAACCAGTACATCACCTACACCTACACCGCCGACAACCTGGTCAAGTGGGTCGACGCGCCCTCGCCAGACATCTCGGCCCAGCGGGTCACCGCCCAGATCATCAGCTACGACGGCGCCGGCCGGGTGGTCAGCTCGTCCGACGCCATGAGCCACACCTGGACCACGACCTACACCGACGACGGGCTTCCCCTCTCGCAGTCGCTGGTCGGCACCAACCACACCACCATGTGGACCTACGACGCCAACGGCAACAAGCTGACCGAGACCGACGGCAAATCGCAGACCACGCGGTACGTCTACTACCAGGACAACCTGGTCAAGGACGTCTACGACCCGGCCCTCGACCAGACCCACTACGTCTACGACGGCGAGGGCCACCCGATCCTGGTCAAGTCGCCACTGGCGAACTCCCCGGGTGGTTCGACCCATCCCCCGGTGTACTCGTTCTACACCGACGACAACCTCCTGCTCGCTCAGGACGAGTTCGTCAAGGCGGACGCGTCGGTTTTGCGGGTCACCAGCTACACCTACGACGGCGCCGGCCGCAAGCTGACCCAGAAGGTGACCGAGCAGCCCGTCGGATCGCCAAGTCCGATCACCGATGGCGGCACCCAGACCTTCTCCTACGCGCCCGACGGCCGCCTGGTCCAGGAGACCGGACGCAGCGTCACCGGGGTCACCTCTCCCGGGTCGACGATCACCTACACCTACGACCCCGCCGGCAACCGGACCGGCGTCAGCGACAGCTCCTCGGGCTCGTCCGTGACCACCAGCTACTACGCCAACGACCTGCCCATCACGGTCAACGACGGCTCGCGCACCTCCAGCTTCACCTACGACGGCGGCGGCGCCCGGGTGGCCCGCGCCGACGGCGGCGGCGCCGCGACGAAGTTGACGACCTACGCCTACTCGGACGCCGGGTTGCCCTGCAGCATGGCCTCGGCCGTGGGCGGCACGACCTTATGGACGTTCGATGCGAGCGGACGGATGAAGAGCGAGACCGATGGCAACGGCCAGGTCGTCACCGACGACTACACCCCTGGCGATGTCACCCTCAGGAAGGTGACCCTGAGCAGCTCGAGCGGCGGCGCCGCCCTGGCCCAGTGGTCGTATGTCTACGACAACGATTTCCTGCTCCAGTCCCAGACCTTCACCGGGACCGGGGCGGCCAACTCGCCCCCGGTGTCCGGCACCATGGCCTACGGCTACGACGCCGCCAACCGCGTCAACAGCTTCACCCAGGGGACCGGCACGCCGATCGCCATCGCCTGGGACCGCAACGGCAACCGGACCCAGTACGGAACCAAGACCTTCAGCTACGGCGCGGACAACGCCCTGGTCGGCTCCACCGACTCCGCCGTGCCCAACTCGGCCCGGCTCTACTCCTACAACGTCTTCGGCGGGCTGATCGACGACCAGTGCAGCAGCTACAGCTTCGACGCGATGGACCGCCTGGCCAGGGTGGCTCCCGACACCGCCGCCCCCCGCCCCGCCGACTGCCCGACGCCACCGGTGACCCCGGGGCAGGCCACACCGCCGCAGCTGCCATCACCAACGACCTACGCCTACGACGGCCTCGACCGCCAGATCAACTCCGGCGGCCCCGGCGGCGCCAACCTGCACTACGACGGCCTGGGCCAGGACGTCACCCTGATGAGCGGTGGCTCCAACAACGCCGACACGGCCTACGCCGCGGTCACGCCGTCGCTCACCCGCAAGGCCCTGCAGCAGGCCACCGGCGGGCAGATCGAGTACCTCGCCGACGACGGCCGCGGCAACATCTCGACCGTGACCACGGCCAATACCCCCAACGCCAACCCCGCCGTCACCTGCACCGCGATCTACGACCCCTTCGGCCTGCCCCTGAGCCCGGTCTCCGGCACCCCCAACCCCACCACCTGCAACACCGGCACCAGCCAGAACGACGTCTGGTACCGCGGCGGCCGCCAGGACGGC
>DASZGP010000205.1:0-11718 GCA_035938695.1 Candidatus Dormiibacterota bacterium
GACCACCGACCAGCCCGGCCTGCTCCTGCTCCATGGCTACGGCAACGTCTTCGAGCGCCACCTGCAGGAAGGCGAGAGCATCCTGATCGAGCCCGGGGGCTTTCTCTACAAGGACTCCTCGGTGCAGATGAACGTCGAGACCCAGAAGCTGACCTCGGGGCTCTTCGGCGGCGCCGGCATGAACCTGGCCAAGATGACCGGGCCGGGGCGGGTCGGCATCCAGTCCATGTACGTCCACCACCACACCGACTGATGGCGCCCTCCGCACCCGCCTACACCTGCCCCTGGTGCCGGGCCGTCAGCGACGGCTCGACCGGCGCCTGCCCGGGCTGCGGCGCGCCGGTCGACGTCCGGGCCACGGCCAGCCAGTCGGGGTGGTACGAGCTGCCGCCGATCAAGGACATGGCGCGGATCCAGTGCGGCCGCAGCACGGTGCAGGTCGAGGGGCTCTACGTGCCGGTCGCCGACTTCAACCTGGCCGCCGGCGACAGCGTCTACTTCACCCACCACCTGCTGCTCTGGCGCGACGCCGCCACCACCGTCAGCACGATGTCGATGCGTGGCGGCTGGAAGCGCATGTTCGCGGGGCTGCCGCTGATCATGACCCAGGCGGCAGGCCCCGGCCACGTGGCCTTCAGCAAGGACCAGGCCGGCGAGATGGTGGCGCTGCCGCTCCAGCCGGGCCAGGCCGTCGACGTCCGCGAGCACGTCTTCCTGGTGGCCACCGGGAGTGTGGCCTACGACTGGTTCCAGACCAACGTCTGGTTCCAGACCAGCAGCGGCAACGAGACCGAGACCCACTACCCGCTGGGCATGTTCATGGACCGCTTCGTCGCCCAGCAGACCCCCGGCCTGCTGCTGCTGCACGCCTCCGGCAACTCCTTCCTGCGCTACCTCCAGCCGGGCGAGACGATCCTGGTCAAGCCGACCGCGCTGCTGTTCAAGGACCCCACGGTCCAGATGCACCTGCACTTCGAGCACCCCGCCGGCACCTGGCGCTCCTGGCGCTCGTGGGGCGAGCGCTACGTCTGGCTGCGCCTGATCGGCCCCGGCCGGGTGGCCATCGAGTCGGCCTTCGAGCACATGGAGGACCGCCCCAACAACCTCAGAAACACCTCCAACGCCACCCGGCGCCAGTGGTGACCTGTCGGTGGCCTCGGCTTCTGGCCCTTGCTTACTTCTGGGGACGCTTCATGGCCGACAGGGCTCGCCAGGTCACGATCAGCACGGCGAGCACGAAAAGGCCCGCCGCTATCGTGGACGGGTTGGCCCAACCCTGGGCAGGATCCATTCCGGCCAGAAATTTCGGGACCTCGGCAAACGTCAAAGCGAGCAGGGCCATCGCCAGCACGTACACCCCGAAGACGACGACGGAGCTCGTGTGAGCCTCGACCCGGTCAACTCGGCCTGAGGTCTGCTCCACTACGGTGGTCAACTTGCCGGTTCGCTTGAACAGATCACGGACATCGCGAAAGTAGGCCAACGCGAGTTGGCCCTCTTCGCCCTCGCCTCTCATCAGGTCGTCGAGGTATTCGACTCCCGTGCTGCTCACCGGTCGCGGGGTTTGAGGTGGCGCACACGAGAACACCTGCATGACCGCGATCTGGTCGATTCCCGGTCGGAGCGTGGTCGTCCTGGCCCCGACGTTGGCGATGACGAAGTGAAGGCGTTGGTCTTCGTCGGCCCGCAACTCTCCGCTCGGAGCCTTCACCCATCCGTATCCGGGATCGACCACCATGCCTGTCAGGACCATGAGGCCCCTCACCGTATTGGAGAATCGTGATCCGACGTTGCCGGTGAGGGTCCAGTCCAGCGCCAGGCGCTCTTCCGAGGACACGAATGCGTTCTCACCCGGACGCAGGCTGATGTCGCCGGTGTGCCTCCGGCCTTTGGGGATCACCCGCATCGTACGCTCGGCATGTTCGCCGACCGGGATGATCATGTAATCGCTGGCGACCCGGATGTTGTAGCCGCTCGATCGCAGGCAGTCCGGATGCCAGGTCCCGGGGCGGAAGATCTTGCCGTCGTCGAGGGCCCGCCGGAGGTCCTCGCCGGTGTAGAGGACGCCCATCGCCGGTGAAGGTCCGTCCGGCCCTGCCCCTGCGGTCATCCCGTCCCCCTTTGGACCCTCCCAGGTGGAGGGCTTCTCGGCTCCTACTCTATTCCCAGGCCGGTGGGCGCGGGGAGGTCAGTTGGCCCGCCTGGCCTTCCCGCGGTGCTCGCCGAGGAGGCGGGCGATCACCCGGTAGACCTGGGGGTTGATCGCCATGCCCACGTGGCTGGTGTTGACCTCGACCGACTCCATGTCGGAGCGGACGCAGCTGCGCCAGTTGACGATGCCGTCGCCGCGCGTGTAGACCGAGGTGGTGGGGACCTTGGCCGGTCCCGCCAGGGTGGCCAGGAAGTGGCGCTCGTCGGTGGCGTCGCGGCCGTAGCGGATGGCGGCGGCGAGGCGGGCGGCGTTGACCGCGGCCATGGTGCTGGGGCCGACATCGTAGGGGTCGGCCAGCGGCGCGCCCAGGCTGATGACCTGCTCGACCAGCTTGGGGTTGCGGTCGCCGACGACCTTGGCCAGCAGCCCGCCGCGACTCTGGCCGATGATCGTGGTCTTCACGCCGGTCAGCTCGTAGGTCTTGACCAGCCGTCCCTCGATGGTCCGCACCAGGTCGTTGGAGGCGCCGACGTTGAAGCTGATCCCGGACATCCGGGGGCGGTAGCCGAAGCGGCGCAGCCAGCGGTACATGGTCAGCAGGGTGTAGTCGCCGGCCAGGAAGCCGGGGATCAGCAGCACCGGGCGGCCCTCGCCCCGGACCAGGCCGTGGCCCTGGTAGACCGGGTCGCGGAGCAGGGCCAGGTACTCCAGCCCGGCCAGCCCCTCGCGCCACAGCGGCGGCAGGGGATACCAGCGGCCGGTGAGATGGGTGATCCAGCCCGCGGTGCGGTACTCCTGGCCGACGGGAGCTGTCACAGGTGGGTGGATGCTGGCAATGATTTCCTCGAATCTGTCTCGGTAGGGGATCACCAACGCGAGATCATGGCACGAACCGTGCTCCAGGCATATGAAGTCCTGTGAAGATGTCACGCCGGCTCGACACCGCCGCCGCCCCGGCCTATGCTTGGCGACCTCCATGAGCGAGGGGCTGAGCGAGCGACTGGTCGGGGCCATCCAGGGCGTCCACGGCGCCCACCCGGGGCACCGCGCCGCCCACGCCAAGGGCGCCTGCTGCGAGGGCGTCTTCACCGCCACCCCGGCGGCCGCGCGCCTCTCCCGGGCCGAGCACCTCGCCGGCCGCCCGGTGCCGGCGACGGTGCGCTTCTCCAACGGCAGCGGCGCCCCCACGATGCCCGACTACGCCCGCGACGGGCGGGGCCTGGCGGTCAAGCTCCGCCTGCCCTCGGGGGCCTCCACCGACCTGGTGGGGATCACCCTGCCGGTGTTCTTCGTCCGCACCCCCGAGGACTTCGTGGCCTGGATGGCCGCCAGCGCTCCCGACCCGCAGACCCGCCAGCCCGACCTGGCCCGGATCGGCGCCTTCCTGGAGCAGCACCCCGAGACCGCCGCCGCCTTCGCCGCCTCGATGGGCGAGCTCAACCCGCGGAGCTACCTGACCTGCGCCTTCAACGGGCTCCACACCTTCTTCGCGGTCGCCGTGGACGGCGCCCGGCGGCCCTTCCGTTACCGCTGGGAGCCCGAGACCGGCGGCGGGCCGATGGACCGCGAGGAGGCGCGGGCCGCGGGCCGGGACTACCTCCGCGAGGACCTGGCGGCGCGGCTGGCGGCGGGCGAGGCGGCCTTCCGGCTGCGCTTCTTCCTGGCCCAGGACGGCGACCCGCTGGACGATCCCACCACTGCCTGGCCCGAGGACCGCGAGGTGGTGGAGGCGGGCCGCCTGGTCCTGACCGGCCAGGCCGCCGACCAGGACGGCGGCTGCGAGGCGCTGGTCTTCGACCCCACCAACGTCCTGGACGGCATCGAGCTCTCGAACGACCCGATCCTGCACGCGCGCTCCGGCGCCTACTCGGTGTCGATCGCCCTGCGCAAGGGCCTGCGACCGCCCCGGCCCGCGGCGGCCGCCGGGGCCGGCGCCACCACCGCGGGCGCTGGCGCGACCACCGCCGGGGCTGGCGCGCCCACCGCCCCGGCCTCGCCCGCCGCCGGCGCGACCCCGGCCACCCCGTCGGCCGTCAGCCTGCCCGCCGGGGTGCTCGCCGGCCTGGCGCCCGGCGGGCTGACCGAGGTCGAGATCGACGGCCGGCCGGTCGCCCTGGCCAATGTCGACGGCACGGTCCACGCGGTCGCCGGCCTCTGCACCCACCGCGCCTGTGCCCTGGCCGACGGCTCCCTGGACGGCCCGATCGTCACCTGCCCCTGCCACGGCAGCCGGTTCGACGTCCGCACCGGCGAGGTGGTGCGCGGCCCGGCCCGCGAGCCGCTCGACGTGTTCGAGGTCGCCGCGGGGTAACCGCTCGGCCCAGGCGCCGGTCGTGGCCGCCGGCGGCTACTCGTACCTGAGCGCGTCGAGGGGTTCCAGGCGCACCGCCCGGCGGGCCGGCAGGAAGCCGCCGGCCAGGCTCACCGCCAGCGCGATGCCGACGCCGAAGGCCATCAGGCCCACCGGCACCACGAACAGGTCGGGCAGCTTGACGCCGGGGTTCTGGCTGGCCATGAAGCGCTGGAAGACGGCGTTGCCGATGGCCCCGGCGGCGAACGCCAGGAGCAGCCCGACCACCCCGCCGAGGACGCCGACCAGCCCGGTCTCGACCAGGAACATCGCGCGCACCCCACCGGGCTCGGCGCCCAGGGCCTTCATGATGCCGATCTCGTGGGTCCGCTCCAGGACGGTCATGACCATGGTGTTGGCGATCCCCACCGCCGCCACCAGGAGCGCGATCCCGCCGACCGCGCCCAGCCCGGCCTTGATGATGTTGAAGAACAGGTTGATCTGGGCCAGGAGGTCGGAGCGGTCCTGGGCGAAGAAGCCCAGGGTGCGGATGTGGGAGGCCACCCCGGCGGTGGCCCGGGCGTCGTCGGTGTAGACGTAGAGCTGGCCGTAGCCCTGGGCGGCCAGGTACTGGTCGGGCGTCTTGCCGGTCAGGGCGGCGTCGATCGTGGCCCCGGTGGTGGCGGTCACGAAGGCCGGCGGGCTGACCCGGTCGTTGGACCCGACACCGCTGTCGTCCCAGATGCCGGCGATCCGGCTGGCGAACTGGCGGTCGGGGCCGGCGACCAGGAAGCCCGACTTGCCGGGGCCGGCGCAGCAGACGTCGCTGCCGGCGGTGAGGGTGGCCGGCTGGCCGACCAGGGTCAGGGGGTCGGCCGCCAGCTTGCGGGCCTGGGAAGCCGGCAGCAGGACCCCCTCCGCGGCGTCGGCCAGCGCCGGGCTGCCCTTGGCCAGGCTGAGGTTGGCCGCCAGCGGCGCCTGGGCGATCGAGGTCAGGTCGGCGGAGTGGCCGGCGACGGTCACCCGCAGCGAGGGCGTGGTCACCGTCAGCACGATCGACCTGACGTGGGGGTAGGCCCGCAGGTCGGTCACCACCGCCGGGGTGATCGGGCTGCCGGCGCCGGACCTGGGCGCCACCAGCACGGTGGTCACCGCGCCGAAGCTGGCCGCCCGGCCGACGGCGATCGCCTGGACGCCGTTGCCGAAGGCCAGCAGGGTGACCACCGCGGCGGTGCCGATGGCCACGCCGGTGGCGGTCAGGGTGGTCCGCAGGCGGGTCCGGAGCACGTTCTGGAGCGCCAGGCCGAGGGTGTCGCTGAAGCGCATCGCGATCAGCCCTCCGGCTCGATCCGGGGCGCGGTCCCCACGATCCGCCCGTCGCGCATGTGCAGGATCCTTGTGGCGTGCCCGGCGACCTCGGCGTCGTGGGTGATCAGGATGATGGTCTGGCCGCGGTCCCGGTTGAGCTGGCCCAGCAGCTCCATCGCGGTGGCCGCGTTGCGGCTGTCGAGGTTGCCGGTGGGCTCGTCGGCGAGCAGCAGCAGGGGCCGGTTGACCAGCGCCCGGGCGATCGCCACGCGCTGCTTCTCGCCGCCGGAGAGGGTCCCCGGACGGTGCTCGCGGCGTCCCGCCAGCCCCAGCTCGCCGAGCACCTCGCCGGCCCGCCGCAGCCGCTCGGCGGAGGCCACGCCCTCGAACATCAGGGGCATGGCGACGTTCTCCAGCACCGTCAGCCGGGGCAGCAGGTTGAACGACTGGAAGACGAAGCCGACCTCGCGCCGCCGGTAGCGGGCGGCCTCCCGGGGCGAGAGGCGGCCGATGTCCCGGCCACCGACCTCGATCGTGCCGGCGGTCGCCTGGTCGAGCGCGCCGACCAGGTTGAGCAGCGTCGACTTGCCGCTGCCCGAGGGGCCCATCAGGGCCAGGAACTCGCCGGCCTCGACCGCCATGGTCACCCCGTCGAGCGCGGCCACGGCGCCGTCGCCCCGGCCGTAGTGGCGGTCGACACCGGCCAGGCGGACGGCCCGGCCGGCCGCCGGCGCGGCCTCGGGGACGGGGAGGGGCGGGGCGCTCACGGGCATCGGCGGACCTCTCGCTGGTGCGGGTTTCGCCAGGTTGAGCACCGCCGGCCGGGGATTTGTGACGCCCCCGCCCGAACGCCCGGGTGCGCCGGCCCCGACAACCGATATGCTGGGCCGGCCATCGGAGGACAAGGATTGGCCCGCAACCCCGCCGCCCCGACCGCGATGCTCGCCTCGTCGGAGCCCCACGAGACCGACCCCCGCCGCTGGATCGTGCTCGGCGTCGTCCTGACGGCGTCGTTCATGGTCCTGCTCGACATCTCGATCGTCAACGTCGCCATCCCCTCGGTGCAGCGGGACCTCAACGCCTCCTACGCCCAGATCCAGCTGGTGATCGCGCTCTACTCGATGGCCTACGCCCTGCTCCTGATCACCGGCGGCCGGCTGGGCGACATCTTCGGCCGCAAGCGCCTCTTCATGATCGGGATGGGCGGCTTCACCCTGGCCTCGGCGCTCTGCGGCTTCGCCCAATCGCCGGAGATGCTGATCGCCTCCCGGGTGCTCCAGGGCGGCATGGCGGCCCTGATGTATCCCCAGGTGCTGGCCCAGATCCAGGTCACCTTCCCGCCCCGGGAGCGGCCGGCGGCCTTCGCCATCCTGGGCACCATCATCGGGCTGGCCACCATCACCGGGCCGCTGCTCGGCGGCCTGCTGATCCAGGGCGACATCCTCGGCCTGCAGTGGCGCCCGATCTTCCTGGTCAACCTGCCGGTGGGGATCGGCTCGGTGACCGCCGCCGCCTTCCTGCTCCACGAGTCCCGGGCGCCCCAGGCCACCAAGCTCGACCCGATCGGTGTGGCCCTGGTCTCGGCCGCGCTGTTCATGCTGGTCTACCCGCTGATCGAGGGCCGCGACGCCGGCTGGCCGCTCTGGGCCTACGTCAGCATGGTGGCGTCGCTGCCGGTGTTCGTGGTCTTCCTGGTCTACGAGCGGGCCAAGACCCGGCGCGACGACTCGCCGCTGGTAGACATGCGCCTCTTCCAGGACCGGGGTTACCTGGCCGGGATCTTCATCGGGATGGCCTTCTTCAGCGGCATCGGCTCGTTCTTCCTGGTCTTCAGCCTCTACCTCCAGATCGGGCTCGGCTTCAGCGCCCTGGAGGCCGGCCTGACCACCCTGCCCTTCGCGCTGGGGTCGTTCATCGCCTCGGCGGCCTCGGCCCGGCTGGCCGGACGCCTGGGCCGGCGCATCCTCAGCCTGGGCTCGGTGGTGATCGCGCTGGGGATCGTGGGGGTGATCTGGACCATCCGCCTGGCGGGCGTCGACATCAAGGGCTACGACCTGGCGCCGGCGCTTTTCGTCTGCGGCATCGGGCTGGGCTTCACCATCGCGCCGCTGCTCAACGTCATCCTGGCGGGGGTCGACCGGGCCATGGCGGGCTCGGCCTCGGGGGTCTTCTCGACGGTGCAGCAGGTCGGCGCGGCGATGGGCATCGCCCTGATCGGGGTGATCTACTTCGGCCAGATCGGCGGCGGCGCCGACACCGCCAGCGCGGCGGTGGCCCCCCGGCTGCGGGCCGAGGTGGCCACGCTGGGGCTGCCGGCGGCGGTCGCCGACCGGGTGGTGGCGGCCTTCACGGTGTGCTTCCACGACCGCGCCAACGAGAAGGATCCGACCGTGGTGCCGGACAGCTGCCGGGCCGCCCAGCACCTGGCGCTGCCCGCGGGTGGTGGCGCCAGCCAGGCCCAGGTGGCGGCGGCGGGCGCCGCGATCGGCCGGGTCGCCGCCGCCGAGGCCACGCGGGCGCTCAAGGTCGACTTCAGCGACGCCGTGCAGCGCTCGCTGCTGTTCAACCTGGCGGTCTTCGCGCTGACCTTCTTCCTGGTGCCGTTCCTGCCCAACCCCAGGCGCGGGGCCCAGGGGGCGCCGGGCGGACACTGAGTTTCTTACCCCAGGTTGACAGCCGCCTGACCGCTCCGACAGGATGCCGGGGTGGAGTGGACGGAGGTGGCCCGGCAGTGGGAGCCGTGGGCGGCAGCCGCGTTTCCCGGCGAGGCTGACCGGCAGCGACGGGCGGTGGACGCGGCGGTCCGGGCGCTGCAGAGCGGCCAGAGCCGGGAGCAGGCGGTGGCGGCGGCCCAGGCGGCCGGCGCCGGCCCGGCCCCGGCGGCCGCCCCGCCGGCCGCCCCGCCGGCCACCGGGGCCATGCCGGCGTCCGAGCTGATCGAGTCCAAGCGGGCCGAGTGGGCCGCCTGGGCGGCGACCGCGATCGGCCGGGAGCCGGGCCGCCAGGCGTTCGCCGTCGAGGCTGCGCTGCAGGCGCTCCGGAAGGGCCAGCCGGCCGACGTCGCCGCCACCGCCGCGAGGTCGGCCGCCAGCTTCTGGCAGGGCCAGGGGGTGACGCCGCCGGCCGCCGACCAGCCGGCCGCCGGATCTCCGGAGCCGATCGCCGGCCAACCGGTCGGGGCTCAGGGCGCTCCTGGCGCCGGCTTCCCGGTCATGGCGCCGGGCCAGGTCGCCGCCGGCGCCCCGGCCGGGCTGGGCTCACCCTACGCCGCTCCCGGCGCTCCGCCGCGCCCACCGCTGCCGATCTGGCGCGAGCCGCGGATCGTGGGCATTGCCGGCGCCGGCGTCCTGGTCCTGGCGCTGCTGGCCGCCGCGCTGGTCCTGGTCGGCCATCCCCCCACCACCGTCAACGCCGAGGCCGCCAAGAGCGCGGACGCGATCGCCGCTGACGCCGCCGCCGGCCTGCGCAGGCTGGGCTCGTTCCATGCGGTTCTGACCCTCAAGGCCGGCAACGGCCACGCCGACATCTACTACGCCGACGCCAGGACCGCCGAGCAGGAGTTCAACCTCGACGGCCGCGACTTCACGGTGCTGGCGGTCGGCGGCCACCAGTACCTCAAGGGCAACGCGGCGTTCTTCGCCCAGAACCCGGTGCTGGCGCAGCACGCCGCCAACCAGTGGATCATCGCCGGCGACGGCGCGACCCTCCTCAACCCGGCCGACAACGCCCCGGCCACCGGCGCCGGCTGCATCTTCGGCAAGCACGGCAGCCTGGCCAAGGGGGCGAGGACCACGATCGCCGGGCGCCCCGCGATCGAGATCGACGACCGGGGAGACGTCCCCGGCTCCACGCCGGCCAAGTTCTTCATCGCCATCGACGGCCAGCCCGACCTGCTCCGGATCGTGGAGACCGGGGTCACCAAGGGGACCATCGACGCCAGCTGCCACAAGGGCTTCGACATCCAGGTCAGCGATGCCGCCGCGCTCTCGACCATCGACATGACCGAGTTCAACCGCACCTACGGCCTGGTCACCCCCGCCACCTTCATCAACCTCGGCGACCGGCCGTACTGCGGTCAGGCGGTGGCCGTCAACCTGCGGCCGGCGGCCCAGCAGTACCTCCTCCTGGTCTACGCCGACAACCTCGCCAAGGCGGCCATCGAGCAGCGCTGCAACTGCGCCCACCTGACCCTGGAAACGCTCCGGCAGGCGCTCAACGACGAGATTTCCGCGGCGCAGATGCTGATCACCGGCCTCCGCGCGCTGCCCTCCGACGCGCAGGCCAACGCCGATGTGGCCAGCCTGATCGTGGCCCTCAACAGCCTGATCAGCGCCGCCCAGCAGTCGACGCCTCCGGCGGGGGTGTCGACCTACCCCAGCACCACCCCGGCCCGGGTCGCGGCCAACCAGCGGGTGGCCCAGCTGACCCAGAAGGTCAGGACCGATCTGGGTCTGCCCGCCGCCACCTGCGGCTTCACCATCCCCTAGCCGGTCGCCGCCGGGCCGGTCAGCGCTGGCAGCCGCGGCAGAAGTTGGTGATCTCGCCGCCGGCCTTGATCTCGGCGATCCGGTGGCCGCAGCGGGGGCAGGGCTGCCCGCCGCGCATGTGCACCCGCATGAAGCTTCGGTCCTGCTTGTGGGTCTGGTAGTCGGGTTGGGCGCGGATCGCCGCCACCGCCCCGCCCAGCACCTCGCCGATCGCGTCGTAGAGCCCGCGCAGCTCCTCCGGCCGGAGCGTCGGCCGCTTGCGCAGGGGCAGCAGCCCGGCGGCGTGGAGGATCTCGTCGGAGTAGGCGTTGCCGACGCCGGCCAGGAAGGCCTGGTTGCGGAGCAGGTTCTTGAGCTCGCCGGGGTGCTTCCTGATCCGCTGCTGGAACTCCTCCCAGCCGACCGCCTCGGCCTCCGGGCCCAGCTCGCTCCAGCCGGGCACCTGGTCCAGGCCGCCGGCGTCCACCAGGTAGACCCGGGCCATGCGGGCGAAGTCGGTCAGGCTCAGCCGCCGCCCGCCCTCCAGCTCCAGGGCGAAGAGCGCCGCGGGCGGCCTGTCGCGGGCCTCGCCGAGGTGCAGGCGGCCGCCCAGCATGGGGTTGAGGACCAGCCGGCGCTGGCCGGCGTCGAAGACCAGGAACTTGCCCCGCCGCTCGATGCCGTCGATGCGGTTGCCCTCCAGCGCCGCCGCGAGGTCGGCGGGAGGGGTCCGCAGCAGGAATCCGAACTTGGGCGAGACGCTGACCTTGGCGATCTTCTGGCCGGCGACCAGCGGGGTCAGGCGCTCGCGCAGGACGACCAGCTCGGGCATCTCGGGCATCGCCTACAAGACTGCCTGATCCGGGCGCCGCGGCGACGCCCCGTCGCCCGGGTTCAGTCCCGGTGGTCGCTCTGCTTGAGGTGGGCGTAGGTCCGGCTGCGCATCGCCACCTGGAGGATCACCAGGATGCCGCCCAGGGCCAGGGTGTAGAGCGGGATCGCGGGCAGCGCCAGCCAGCCACCCAGGGCCAGGGCCAACATCGACCAGGCCAGCACCGCGAGCTGGAGCATGCCGTAGAAGCGAAGCCTGACGTCGTCATCGAGCTGGAATGTCATCGCGAACGCCATCGTACGGCGGCCCGGCCACCGGTGGGGCGGCGCGGCCTTGACGGCTGTGTCACGGGATCGCGACGACTTGCTGGGAAGCTTTCCCGCCCTACACTGGTCGGGTCCCCCCGCTGATTTGGAGGTCCCGCCTTGGTCAAGTTCGTCGCCCTCTACCGCAAGCCCGACGACGTCGCCGCGTTCGAGTCCTGGTACCTGGAGCGGCACCTGCCGATCTGCCAGGGCTACCCCGAGGTGGAGGCGATGGAGGTGGGCCGGGTGACGGGCTCGCCGCGCGGCGACTCGGAGTTCCACTGGATCTTCACGGTGACCTACCGCGACCAGGAGACGATGATGAAGTCGCTGATGAGCGAAGCCGGCATGGCCTCCGCGATGGA
>DASZGP010000206.1:0-24426 GCA_035938695.1 Candidatus Dormiibacterota bacterium
GTGGCGCTGGGGTCGCAGGCGCCGGTCGGGGCGGCGAAGGCGGCGGTCGACTCCTGCACATCCTGCCCAGCGATCAAGACGTGGTTGGGGTCGGTGTGGTCCATGATCAGCGGCGCCTCACCGAACGGCTTGACCAGCTGCGGGTCGATGAAGCACCAGTGCTGCCCGCCGTCGATGGTGTAGTTGGCGATGCCGTTGACGTACTCCTCGATCATGTTCTGGCTGTTGGTCGGGTCGACGTAGCTGAGGAAGGCGTCGCCACCGAAGATCATGTCCTCGCGGCCGGTCTTGCCGTCGATGCGCATCAGGCCGTTGTCCTGGAGGCCGGCGATGATCGTGCCGTCCTTGGAGATCGAGGCGTTGTAAGTCTCGACGGTCTGCAGGCCGTTGTTGACGCCGTTGGCCCACTGGTCGTTGTTGAAGTCCGCGCCGCTGGCGATGTGCTGCTTCCAGACGCCGCCGTCGTTGCCCTCCAGCAGGGTCACGCCGCCGCCGGTGGCGTCGGGGATGAAGGCCTCACCGTGGTGGTCGGGATGCTCGGTGGTGGTGCCGGCGGTGACCCCGCCGAGCCCGGCCTGGGTGTTGGCGCTGCAGACGATGCCGTTGAAGTTGCCGGTGCAGGCGTTCCAGTAGCGCGAGATCGTGTGCCAGGTGGTGGCCGCGGTGGTGGTCGTGCCCTCGACGTTCTGGTCGTTCTCCCAGACCTCCTCGAGGCCCACGATGACGCGGGTCGGGACGCCGGTGGGGTCCTGCACCGTGGGGTCGGGGTCGATGTAGGTGTTGTACCAGGACTGGATGCCCGGGCTGTAGCCGGCCAGGCCGACCAGGGCGCTGCCGCTGTCCGGGTTCTTGAGGGTCAGCGGGTCCATGATCTGCTTCCAGGTGACGCCGAAGTCGGTGCTGGCGAAGGCGCCCTCCAGGAAGGTCGCGGTCGCGGTGGGGACGTTGGTGTTGCAGAGCGGGGTGTCGAGGTCGGCGGCGGCGGCGCAGTTCTGCATCGCCACCGCGTTGGAGACCAGCGCGTAGACCACGTCGTGGTTCTGCGCGGCCCCGTGGGCGATGCCCAGGGAGACGCGGCCGACGTTGGGGGTCGAGGAGAAGCCGTTGGTGCCGATGCCCGGGCCGTTGCCGGGGTCGATGAAGTGGAAGGTGGTGGGCAGGCCGCTGTCGGACTCGTAGATCCCGTTCTGGGGCGCCTGCACGGTGGTGCCGTCGGCGTCCTTGGCCTGGCCCAGGCGCCAGCCCACCGCGGCCAGGACCTTGCCGCCGCCGTGGCCGTTGCTGTCGTTGGGACGCACCACGACGTCGGTGACGAAGTTGGCGAAGAAGCACTTGGCGTCGAGGTAGGTGACGCACGTCGTGGGCAGCAGGACGTTGGTGTAGCTCTGGCCGTCGTCGGTGGAGCGGTAGAGCCCCTTGCTGGTGGCGGCGTAGACCGTGGTGGCGTTGGTCGGGTCGACGGTGATGCGGTAGGTCAGGATGCCGTCGGGGATGCCGTTGGCGGTCTGCCAGGAGGCGCCGTCGTCGACGCTGCGGAAGACCCCAAGGCCGGGCTGGCCGAAGGTGCCGGTGGCGTTGTCGCCACTGCCGGCGATCAGGGTGCCGCCGAAGGCCGGGCTGAAGGCCATGGCGCCGATGATCTGCACCGGCAGGCTGTCACCGATGGAGCGCCAGCTGGCCCCCGCATCGGTGGTCTCCCAGACCCCGCCGCCGCCAGAGGAGAGGAACCAGCGGCCGGCGCGGGCGGTGTCGTAGGCCACGCTGGTGACCCGCCCGGAGAGCATCGGCCAGCCGAGCTGGTTCTGGTTGCTGATCGGGGGCGGGGCCTGGTTGTAGGCCGGGCTGGTGCTGTCGTTGTGCAGCGGCGGCTGGCCGATGCCGCTCCAGCTTCCGGTGGCGTTGGGCACCGTCGCCTGGTTGGCGTAGAGCGCCTGCTTGTCGGCGACCGCGGCGCGCAGCGCCTCGGGACGGTAGCCGGTGTACGGGGCCAGCTGGCGGGCGGCGTCGTAGCTCTGGGCCTTCATCAGGTCGGCCGGGGTCTCCAGGCCGACCGGCTTGCAGACCGTGGTGGCCCCGCCAAGGCTGAGGGGGTCGGGCTCGGGGACGAGCACGCCGGCGCAGGCCGAGCCGGCCGCCGGACGTGCCGCCACGGCGGTCGCCGCCGCCGGCGAGGCGGCGCTCGCCGACAGCGCGGTGATGGCGCTGACAGCGCCCAGTGACAGCCAGCGGTATCCCTTCATCTCCGTCTCCTTCCAGGAGTTGCCCGGTCCAGCTTGCGCCAACCGAGATTACGACTCACGGCCGCCCCGCGCAGGTTCAGTCTCAGCGTGGCGCCATCCGGAGGGCGCCGTCAAGGCGGATCACCGCCCCGTTGAGCATTGGATTCTCGACGATCTGCCGCACCAGCAGGCCGAACTCCTCGGGCCGGCCCAGGCGGCTGGGATGGGGGACGGCGGCGCCCAGCGCCCTGACCGCCTCGTCGGGCAGCCCGGCCAGCATCGGGGTGTCGAAGGTGCCGGGGGCGATGGCCATGCAGCGGATCCGGCGCTGGGCCAGGTCGCGGGCCACCGGCAGGGTCAGCGCCACCACGCCGCCCTTGGAGGCGGCGTAGGCGGCCTGCCCGATCTGGCCGTCGTAGGCGGCGATGCTGGCGGTGTTGACGATCACCCCGCGCTCCTCGCCGATCGGCTCCTGCTCCGACATCGCCGCCGCCGCCAGCCGGAGGACGTTGAAGGTGCCGATCAGGTTGACCCGGACGACCACCGCGAAGTCCTCCAGCGGCAGCGGGCCGCCACGGCCCACCACCCGCCCGGCGCGGCCGATGCCGGCGCAGCTGACCGCCACGTGGAGGCCGCCGAAGCGCTCCCCGGCGAGGTCCACCGCGGCTTGGACCTGGGCCTCGTCGGTCACGTCGGCGTGGGCCGCCGCGGCCCGCTCGCCGAGGCTGGTGGCCTCGGCCTCGACGCCCGAACCGGGCAGGTCGACCAGCACCACGCTGGCCCCCGCGCCGTGCAGCTCCCGGGCGGCGGCCCGGCCCAGCCCGGACGCGGCGCCGGTGACCAGGGCCACCCTGTCGCGCAGCTCCATGTGCTCCTCCGTCTGCTGTTTTGCCGGCGCTTAACCGCCGCGCAGCATTTGCTTAAGGCTTCTTGATAATCCGAGTGTGAGGTTATCCTCAACGCCCTGTGGATAATGTGGACTCGTCCCTCGGTCCACCCCAGCGATCACTCCGCGAACAGCCGGCGCAGGTGGTCGCGGCGGACCTTGCCCAGCGCGGTGCGGGGCAGCGCGTCGAGGAATCGCCAGCGCCGGGGCCGCTTCCAGGACGCCAGCTGGCTGACCACCGCACGCTCCAGGTCGGCCTCCGCGACGTCGGCGCCGGCCCCCAGGACCACGGCGGCGGCGAGCTCCTCCCCGAGGTCGGGGTGGGGGATCCCCAGGACCGCCACCTCGGCCACCCCGGGATGGGCCGCCAGCACCGCCTCGACCTCCGCCGCCGAGATCGTGTGGCCGCCACGGAGGATGACGTCCTTGAGCCGGCCCCGGAGCGTCAGCGCTCCGTCGGCGCCGACCGCCCCGAGGTCGCCGGTGCGCAGCCACCCGTCGCGCATGGCGCGGGCGGTGTCGGCGGGGTCGAGATATCCCAGCATCATGCCGGGGGCACGGACCTCGATCTCACCCTCCCGGCTCGGGCCCAGCGGCCCGCCCCCGGGGCCGACGGCGCGCAGCCGGACGCCCCAGCCCGGCCGGCCCACGTCGCCGGCGGCGCCGGCCTCGGCCATCGTCCGCCAGGTCAGCGGTGAGGCCTCGGTCATCCCGTAGCGTTCGATCAGGTCGATGCCGATCCGGGTCCGCACCGCGGCCGCCACGGCGGGCGGGCAGGCCGCGCCGCTGACCACCCCGGCGCGGAGGTCGGTGTTGCGGGTCGAGCGCGGGTGGTTGGCCAGCCGGCTGTACATCGTGGGCACGCCGGTGAGGACGGTGATGCCGCGCTGGTAGATCAGGTCCCAGGCCGCGTCGGCGTCGAAGCGGGGCAGCAGCTCGAGGCGGGCACCGGCCAGCAGGGCGGCGTTGACGACGGCCGAGAAACCGAAGGAGTGAGCCAGCGGCAGCGCCCCCAGCATGACGTCGGCCGACCCCAGCGCGAGCATCTCCCGGGCCACGCACTGGCAGTTCCACATCAGGCTCTCGTGGCTGTGGACCACGGCCTTGGGGTGGGCCTCGCTGCCGCTGGTGAAGAGGATCACGGCCGGGGTCGCGGCGGCGACCCGCTCCGGCGATGGCGGCGTGGCGGCGGCGGCCAGGGTCCGCAGCGGGACCAGGTTGGGCCCGCCACGGCGGGCGCCGGCGGCGACCACCAGCGCGCCGCAGCGGCGGTCGTACAGCTCGGCCGAGGCCCAGGCGTGCTCCTCGCGCTCGGCGTCCGCCAGCACCATCGTGACCTCCGCGATCCTCAGCATCCGGGCCGCCTCCGGGGGCGGCGAGGCGGGGGAGATGGGGACGACGACACCCTCGGCGCGGAGCACCGCGTGGGCCTCGACGACGAACTCCAGGCCGGTTCCCGCCAGCACGCCGACCGCGTCGCCGGGGCGGACGCCGCGCTCCCTAAGCTCGCCGGCCAGGGCCGCGACGGCGCGGTCCAGCTCGACGCAGGTCAGGGAGTCCGGCCCGCAGGCCAGCGCCACCGCCTGCGGCGCCCGGACGGCGGCGGCGCTGACCAGCTCCGCCAGGGACAGCGTGGTCCGGGGCGGGGCCGGCGCGGCGGCGCGGCGGCCGGCGGTCCGGCGGCGGGAGTCAGGCATCCGGTTCGCCGCCCGGTCCGCGCTGGGTCAGCAGGGTCCCGAACCCGCCTGGCCCGGACGACACGATCACCTCGCCCGCGGCGGCCGCGCGCAGGATGCGCGGCGCCGGGGTCTGCTCGAGGTCGGCGATGGTCGCCGGCAGGGGCACCTCGATGGTGTCGATGCCGTCCTTCCAGCTCTCGGTGCCGATCCCCAGGCTGTGGAGCAGGTCGATCATCGCCTGGTTGCCGCCCAGCACCTGGGCCCGGAAGCTGCGGATGCCGCGCTCGATCGCCGACTCGGCCATCAGCCGCAGCAGCGCACCGCCGACGCCGCGGCGCTGGTACTCGTCGATCACCGTCACCGCCGCCTCGGCCGAGGTGGGGTCGTCCTCGGTCCTGATCCAGCGGCCCACGCCGATGCCCAGGCGCGACTCGTCGGTCAGCAGCGCCAGCCAGGCGAAGTGGTTGACGTAGTCGATGTCGGTCAGGTAGCGGAGCTGCTCGTCGGAGAGATGGTCGATGGCGTAGAAGAAGCGCCGGTAGCGGCTCTCCGGGGAGAGGCGGCTGAAGCCTTCGCGGAGCCCCTCGACGTCGTGTGGCCCGAGCGGCCGGAACAGCACCCGGGTCCCGTCGTCGAGGACGCCCTCCACCGGCGCGGGCAGGCCGGCGACCGCCCCGGAGCTCATGCCGCCCCCGGCGCCACGCGCGGCGGCGGCTGACGAGCCTTCCCGGAAACGGAGGATGTCACTGACGAGCCTTCCCGCAAGCGGAAGATGTCACTGACGAGCCTTCCGCCAGCGGAAGGTGCTCACTGCATCTCCGCCCTGACCAGCTCCGCCGCCCGCTCGCCGATCATCAGGGTCGGGAGGTTGATGTTGCAGCGGGGGACCTCGGGCATCACCGACGCATCGGCGACCTGCAGCCCCTCGACGCCGCGGACCCGCAGCAGCGGATCGACGACCGCCTCGGGGCTGCCGGGCGCGCCCATCCGGCAGGTGCCGGAGGGGTGGTAGCCGGTGGAGTGGAACTGGCGCAGGTGGGCCCGCAGCAGCTCCTCGTCGTCGGCCGTCTCGCGATCCGGCAGCAGCACCTCGGAGCGCACCGAGCGGGACATGACGTCGTTGATCTCGACAGCCTGGCGCACCCCCGCGACCATGCGGTCGAGGTCCCGCTCGTCGGTGAGGAAGCGATGCTCGATGAGCGGTGGCGCGGTGGGATCGGCGGAGGCGATCCCCACCCGGCCCCGGGAGCCGGCGACGTTGACCTCGACGTAGAGGCCGGTCAGCCCGCTCATGTTGAACAGGTCGCCGGGATACATCGAGATCTTCAGGTCGTCGACCTCCAGCGATGGCTCGCTGCGCGTTTTGCACATCGTGGCCATGCGGATGAAGCCGGGGTCGACGGGGTTGTCCATGTCCAGGGTGACCATGGTCACCGGGTGGTCCATCAGCCCCTCGCCGACCCCGGGCAGGTCGACGCGGCAGGCGATGCCGAGGCGCTCGAGGTCGGCGCGCGGCCCCAGGCCGGAGCGCAGCAGCAGCGCCGGCGAGGCATAGGCGCCGGCGCTGAGCACCACCCGGCGCGCGCCCACCGTCTCCCCGCCGGCCAGGACCACGCCGGTGGCGCGCTCGCCTTCGAGCCGCACCCGGTCGACCAGGGTGTCGGCCCTGATGCTCAGGTTGGGGCGGGGGCGGGCGGCGGCGATATAGGTCAGCAGGGTGCTCTGGCGGCGGCCGTCCCGGAGGTTGCGGGGGATCGGCCCGGCACCGATCCGGCGGGGCTCGTTGTGGTCCGCGACCCGCTCGTGGCCGGCCTCCTCGCAGGCCGCCAGGAAGAGGTCCTCGTTGCCCTCCAGGGGCAGGTGGCGCATGACGTGGATCGGCCCGCCGCGGCCGTGGTAGGGCCGGTCGCCGAAGTCGGCGTCGTCCTCCAGGCGGCGGAAGTAGGGCAGGACGTCGGCCCAGCCCCAACCGGTCGCGCCCAGCGTCACCCAGCCGTCGTAGTCCTGGGGCTGCCCGCGCAGGGCCACCGTGGCGTTGACCGCGCTGCTGCCCCCGACCAGCCGCCCGCGCGGCAGCGAGCTGCCCGAGGCCGGCTCGGAAAGGTCCCAGTCGTACTCCAGGACCCCGCTGCCGAGGCGGCAGTACTCGACGGCGTCGGGCACGGCGGCGCCCAGGTCCGGGCCGGCCTCCAGGAGGAGGACCCGCACGCTGGGGTCTTCGGTCAGGCGGCTGGCGACGACGCCTCCGCCCGACCCGGCCCCGACCACGATGACGTCGTACTGCTCGCTCATTCGGTTCCGGTGTCGCGTCAGGATATCGCGGCTCGGTCCACCGCCTTCACCCCCACAAAGATGTATGATTGTCTGCGCACATGATAGCCCGCCGCCTGGTACCGTCGCAAGGGACGTTGTCCGAAAGCTCTGAGCCCTCCGCCGCCGCCCATCGCGTCCTTCGCGACGTGTTCCGGCTGCCCGGCTTCCGGCCCGGCCAGGCCGAGGTGGTGGCAGCCCAGGAGGCCGGGCGGGACGTCCTCGCGGTGGCCCCCACCGGCTCCGGCAAGAGCGTCAGCTACTGGGTGCCGGCGGTCGCCGGGGGCGGGCTGACGCTGGTGGTGTCGCCCCTCATCGCCCTGATGAAGGACCAGGTCGACCGCCTGGTCGCCGGCGGCGTGGCCGCCGCGCTGGTCAACTCCACCCTCAGCCGGGCCGAGGCCACCGAGCGGCTGCGGCTGGCCGGCGCCGGCCGCCTCCGCCTGCTCTACCTGGCCCCCGAGCGTCTGGCCCGGCCCGGCTTCCTGGAGATCCTGGCGCGCCTGCCGATCAGCCGAGTGGTGGTCGACGAGGCCCACTGCATCTCCACCTGGGGGCACGACTTCCGCCCCGACTACCGCCGCCTGCCGGAGGCGCTGGCGGCCTGCGGCTCGCCGCCGGTCGCGGCCTTCACCGCCACCGCGACGCCCGACGTTCGCGCCGACATCCTGCGCAACCTGGGAATGCGCGACCCGGTGGTCAGCGTCACCGGCTTCCAGCGCCCCAACCTGCGGTTGGAGGTGGAGCGCTGCCGGGGTTCGGGTGAGAAGCTGGAGGCGCTCAAGCGCCGGCTCGACCCCGCCGGCGGCCGGGCCATCGTCTACTGCGGCACGGTGCGCCACGTCGAGGAGGTGGCGGCCGCCGCGCGGGCTCTCGGCCACCGCGCCGCCGCCTACCACTCGCAGCTCGACGACACCGCGCGCCGGACCGTCCAGGAGGCCTTCGCCCACCGCCGGCTGGACGTCGTCGTGGCCACCTCGGCCTTCGGCATGGGGGTCGATTTCGACGACATCCGCCAGGTCATCCACTTCCACTTTCCCGGCAGCCTGGAGGCCTACTACCAGGAGGCCGGACGCGCCGGCCGCGACGGCCTGCCGGCCACCTGCCTGCTGCTCTACAGCCCGGCCGACCGCGACCTCCAGGCGTTCTTCATCGAGCTGGCCTATCCCGATCGGGAGACGGTGATGGCCGTCCACTCGGCCCTGGTCCGGCGCGGCACCTGGGTCGGCGCGGCCGAGGAGCTCCGGGGCACCCTGCCCGATCGGCACCGCCGCGGCGTGGAGGCGTCGCTGGAGGCGCTCGAGCGGGCCGGCGCGCTGCGCCCCGACGGCGCCGTCAGCCGCGACCGGCCGGACATCGACTTCGCCGCCATCGCGGCCCTCAAGCGGCGCGGCTACGACCGCCTCCAGAAGGTGATGGCCTACGCCACCTCGTCCACCTGCCGCCACGCGCGCATCACCGACTACTTCGGCGAGACCGGCGTGGCCCGCACCTGCACCGCCTGCGACGTCTGCCTCGGCCCGCCGCGACCACCCGAGGCGCCGGCCGACCCCGCGGCGGTGGCCGCGGCGCTGGGCTGCGTCGGCCGGATGAGCGGCAGGCTGGGCGCGGCCAAGGTCGCCGCGGTGCTCACCGGCAGCCGCTCCAGGTGGGTCCGGGACCAGGCCTGGGTGGCGGGCCTGCCCCAGTACGGCGTGCTGTCGACCTGGACCGAGGCCCGGGTCCTGGCCCTGCTGCGGGCGCTGGTCGACGCCGGCCTGCTGGTCCAGAGCGCGGGCGAGTACCCGGTGCTGCAGCTCGCCCCCGAGGGGGTGGCGGTCCTGCGCGGAGAGCTCAACCCGGAGGTCATGGTGCCGCCCCCGCCGGCGCCCGCCGCCGCGCCGGGCCAGGCCGCCGCCGCCCTGGACGATGCCGCCAGGGCCCGCTTCGAGCTGCTCCGGGCCTGGCGGACGCGGGTCGCCAGCGAGGAGCGGGTGCCGCCCTACATCGTCTTCGCCGACCGCACCCTGGCGGCCCTGGCGGCCCACCCCGCGGCCGACGAGGCGGCGCTGGCCGCGATCTCCGGCATTGGCCCGGCCAAGCTGGAGCGCTACGGCGCCGCCCTGCTGGCGGTGCTGGCGGAATCCGGGCCACCGCCGGCCTGATCGAAACTCCGGGGTTGACCATGGCAGGGGCCACCCGCGCCTCCCACCAGTCCGGACCGGCGCCGGCCGGACAGGCAGCGCAGGCCGTGGGCATACCGTGACGATCGCTCCCGGCTGTCAAACTAGGAAGCGCTCAGCCAAGATGGAACGCGAGATGCAACCCG
This sequence comes from Candidatus Dormiibacterota bacterium, assembly GCA_035938695.1. Lineage (GTDB taxonomy): Bacteria > Chloroflexota > Dormibacteria > DASZGP01 > DASZGP01 > DASZGP01. Next base: position 9,403 of record DASZGP010000206.1, read on the forward strand.
CCACCCACCCGGGCCGCGAGGTCCACCTGCTCCGGGCCGTGGTTCACGGCTGGGTCCAGGGCGTGGGCTACCGCGATTTCGTCGCCCGCGAGGCCGGCCGGCTGGGGCTGCGGGGCTACGTCCGCAATGTCTCCGACGGCACCGTGGAGGTCGAGGCCGAGGGCCCCCGGGGGGACGTCGAGCGCTTTCTCGACCTGCTCCGCCAGGGGCCGCCGATGGCCGAGGTGCGGGAGGTCGACCACTCGCTGGAGCGCGGCGGCGGCAACTTCAGCCGCTTCGAGCTGCGCTGGTGAGCGCCGCGCCCCGCCGGCCCGATCGGGCGCCGCATGCCTGACCGCCTCAGCTCGCTCGACGCCGCCTTCCTGAACATCGAGCAGCCCCACGCGCCGATGCACGTCGCCGGGCTCTACGTCTTCGAGGGCCGGCCGGAGAAGCCCGGGCGCCCGGGCCTGCCGGGCATCTTCAAGACCATCGAGGAGCGCATCCACCTGGTGCCGCGCTACCGCCAGGTGGTGCGCTCGGTGCCACTGCACCTGGCCCACCCGGTCTGGGTCGACGATCCCAACTTCGACCTCAGCTACCACCTCCGCCGCGCCGCGCTGCCGGCGCCCGGCGGCCACCGGGAGCTGCTGGAGTACGTCGCCCGGGTCCACGCCCGGCCGCTGGACCGCAACCACCCGCTCTGGGAGATGTACATCATCGAGGGGCTGGAGGGCGGCCGGCTGGCCCTCTACACCAAGACCCACCACGCCATGATCGACGGGATGTCGGCGGTGGACCTGGCCACCATCCTGCTCGACTTCGACCCCGACGGCTGGCGCCCCAACGAGGTGGAGCGCTTCGAGCCGCCGCCCGCGCCGTCGGGCCGCCGCCTCCTCCAGGCCGTGGCCCTGGAGGCCGCCGGCCGCGCCGCCGGCCTGGTCCGGGCCGCCGCCGGGGACCCGCTGGGGATGCCGCGCCGGCTGGCCGGCGAGGTCATCGAGGTCAGCGGGCTGCGGCGGCTGGCCGACCTGGTCCTGCGTCCCGTGCCGCCCGGGCCGCTCAACGTCAGGGTCGGGCCCAACCGGCGGATCGCCACCCTGCGCGTCGACCTGGCCCGGGCCAAGGCGATCAAGAACGCCCTCGGCGGCACCGTCAACGACGTCATCCTGGCCGCCGTCGCGGAGTCCGTGCGGCTGTTCCTGGAGCATCGCGGCGAGGCGGCCGACGAGCTCACCTACCGGATCATGGTCCCGGTCTCGGTGCGCGACGAGTCGCAGCGGATGGCCCTGGGCAACCGGGTCTCGGCGATCTTCGTCCACCTGCCCGTCGGACGGATGCCGGTGCGGCGCCGCCTGGAGATCATCAGGGCCGAGACCAGCGGGCTCAAGGAGACCCGCCAGGCGCTGGCCGCCGAGCAGCTCCTGGACGTCACCGCCTGGGCCCCGGCCACGCTGCACGCGCTGGCCGGCCGCCTGGAGTTCACCGCCATGAACCAGCGGGTGATCAACTTCGTGGTCAGCAACGTCCCCGGGATGCAGGTGCCGATGTACGCCGGCGGCTCCCGCCTGCTGGAGGCCTACCCGCTGCTGCCGCTCGGCGTCAACCTGGCGGTGGTGATGTGCGTCACCAGCTACAACGGCGGGATGTACTTCGGCATCGTCGGCGACCACGACCACCTCCCCGACCTCCAGGTGCTGGCCGACGGCATCGACACCGGCTTCGAGCGCCTGGAGCGGGCGGCCGGCATCGAGGTCCCGCCCCGGCCCCGGGTCTCGGCCCGCAACGGCCACGCCCGGCGGCCGGCGCGGCGGGTCGCCAGGGTGGCGCCCTAGCTGTAGCGCCTGCCCGGCCGGGGTCCGTGGCCGGCCCACGGTGTTACGGTGTCCGACGTGCTCGACTGTCGCGACAGGGGGCGACGAGCGAGGTTGTCGGCGCTCGGCCTGCTGGCCCTGGCGCTGCCGTTGGTGGTGGTGCCGGCCGACGCCGCCGGGGCGCGGGCCGAGACCGCTGGATCGCGGGCAGCCGCCCCCGCCGCCGGCTTCGGCGCCGCCGGGCTGGCCGCCGGCGACACCCCGCCGGCCCCCGACCCGATCACCCAGCCGCTCAGGGACGGCTGCCAGCGCAACCTCGAAACCCTGATCTCCGGCGACGCCCCGGAGTGGGCCTACGTCTACGACGGCAACACCCTGCCCAGCGACCCGACGCCGGCGCCCCGCTGGGCCTCGGGCACGGTGCGCTCGGGCAGCCCCCTGTACCTGGCCACCCACCCCTCGGGCGGCGACCTGCCCACCGAGCACGCCGCCCACGACTTCAACATCAACCTCGACCTCGATCCCGGCTACGCCTACCTCCTGGCGGGCCACCCGGCGGCCGGCGGGCAGCCGGCCAACGGCAACTACGCGGGCAACGACGAGGGCACCCGGCGGCTCCACACCGAGCTCGAGGACCTGACCCTGCCACGCTTCATGTGGGCCCAGGCGGGCGACCATGTGACCGAGCTGGGCTCCTGGGTCTGGGACTGCGGCCACTACGGCACGCCGACCAACATCACCAGCCCGGACTACCTGCTGCCGAAGTTCGGCGAGCCCTGCCTGGGCGCCTTCGGCGCGTCCGGGCCGGTGCAGCCCGACCCCTTCCCCAGCGTGCTCGACCCCAGCCAGTGCACCCCCACCGGCGAGCAGACCGAGTTCCATCCCTACCGGGTGCTCTGGGACGTGCGCGCGGCCAGCCCCCGGGCGCCGGGGGGCGAGCAGGAGGGCGACCTGCTGATCTCCACCGACCAGACCGTGGCCGGCGCCGCCGCCGACTGCAACCACAGCCTCCGGGCCGCGGTCGCGGGCGGCTTCAACCCCCAGTTCAAGAATTGCGTCACCGGCGTCGGCTCCCCGGGCTGGCAGGACGTCAGCGGCGACTACTCGTTCCTCCTGCCCGCGCCCGCGCGACCCTCGGCGACCGCCCGGCTGACCTACCGCGCCGTCGACCAGGGCAGCGCCGGCGCCGCCGCCCCCACCCTGGCCCCGGAGGGCGACGCCGTGCGGGTCACCTTCCACGCCAGCACCCCGGCGGCGACCCGGCCCCGGCTGGTGCTGGCCTACTCGATCTTCGCCGGCTGGAGCGAGGTGCCCGCGGCGACGGTGCCGGCCCACCTCCGGGTCAGCCTCCAGCAGCTCGTGATCCACCGCTCGATGGACGCCCCCGACTGCCGCTCGCCGCACCCCGTGATGTGCGCCGTGCAGTCGACCCGCTCCAACCAGCTCAGCTACCCGCCCGGCGAGTGGAACCTCTACTACGATGTCGGCGGGATATGGGGCCAGATCGTGCCGGCCAGCCAGGTCGGGGCCAGCCACTGCCCGGCGCCGGTGCCGGCGCTCAACGCCAACCCGGGGGAGATCAGGCCCTGCGACGAGGACACCTATGCCCTGGCCCAGGTGGTCGACCTCTACCTGCCGCCGGGGCGGAGCTTCGGCCTGACCACGCTGGGCCGCGACTGCGACTACGGCCGCTCCTTCGGCGTGATGGGCGACTGCCCGGACAACGTCGGTGAGATCGCCGACGACAGCGACGTGCCGGGGGCGATCCTCGACAGCTTCGCCACCGCCGCGGCCGCGCTCGGCACCCACGTCTCCGACGGGCTGGTCTCGGGCGGCAAGGACCCGACCTCGACCTGCCCCGCCGGGAGCGCCAACCCCCACGGCTGCTACACCCTGACCTACGCCGTGGCCCTGGTCGACGACGCCGCGGCGCGGACCGTCCTGCCCCCGCCGCTGCCGAACACCAGGACGGAGGGCCCGCCGCCCCCGGCGGGGGTCGGATTCGCGATCATTGGGCTGGCCGCCGGGGCGCTGCTGACCGTCACCATCCGGCGCCGGAGGAGCCGCGGATGAAGCTTGGAGTCGTCTTTCCCCAGACCGAGACCAACGCCGACCCGGACGCCATCCGGGCCTTCACCGAGGCCGTGGAGGCGGCCGGCTACGACCACCTCGCGGCCTACGACCACGTGCTCGGTGCCAACCCCGAGCGCCCCGGCGGCTGGACCGGTCCCTACACCCACCGCGACCCCTTCCACGAGCCGATGGTCCTCTTCGGCTTCATGGCCGCCTGGACCGGCCGGATCGAGCTGGTCACCGAGATCCTGATCCTGCCCCAGCGCCAGGCCGCGCTGGTGGCCAAGCAGGCCGCCGAGATCGACCTCCTCAGCCGGGGCCGCCTCCGGCTCGGCGTGGGGCTGGGCTGGAACGCCGTCGAGTACGAGGCCCTGGGGCTCAGCTTCAAGGACCGGGGCCGGCGCATCGAGGAGCAGATCGACCTCATGCGCCGCCTCTGGCGGGAGCCGCTGCTGACCTTCGAAGGGCGCTGGCACACCGTCGCCGACGCCGGACTCAACCCGCTGCCGGAGCGGGAGATCCCGATCTGGATGGGCGGGTCGGCCGAGCCCGCCCTGCGCCGCGCCGCCGCCATCGCCGACGGCTGGATGGTCAACGCCCCGATCGACCGCGCGACAGCCGCCCTGGAGCAGATGCGGGGCTACCTGGAGGAGGCCGGCCGCGACCCCGACGACTTCGGCATCGACGCCCGGGTCAGCCTCGGCAAGGGGGTGGAGGTGGCGGTCGAGCAGGGGCGGCGCTGGCGCGAGCTGGGGATCAGCCACCTGACCGTCAACCCCCTGGGCGCCGGCCTGGGCTGGCCCTGGGGCCATGTCGACGCCATCCGGCGGTTCAAGGCCGCCTGGGACGGCGGCTAGCTTCCGGGCATCGCCGGCGCCGCCGCTCCGGTCTGGGTGCGGGCGACCAGGACCACCGCCAGCAGCACCAGCGCGCCGCCGGCGAGCTGGCCCGGGCCCAGCCGCTCGCCCAGGATCAGCGCCGCCAGGGCGGCGGTCGAGACCGGCTCCAGGGTGCTGATCAGGGAGGCCCGGCCGGGGTCGGTGCGCTGCAGCCCGGCCAGGAAGGCGGCGGCCGCGATCACCGTGGCCACCACCGCCAGCCCCCCGACGGCCGCCGTGGCGCCCACGGTGTGGGGCATGGTCAGCGCCGGCAGGGCGAAGGCCAGGTAGGCCAGCCCGGCGCTGGTCGAGATGATCCCGGTCGCCAGCAGGGGGTCGGTGGCCGTCACCACCCGCTTGCCGGCCAGGATGTAGCCGGAATACACCAGCGCCGAGGCCAGTCCCAGCGCCACCCCCTCCCAGCGCAGCCCGCCGCTGGGGTTGGCGACCAGGAAGCAGCCCGCCAGCGCCAGGGCCACGGCGGCCAGCCGGCCGGGGCCCAGGGGAGTGCGGTAGAGCGGGCGGCTGAGCAGCACCACGATCGCCGGGTAGGTGTAGAGCAGGATCGAGGTGACCGCCGCCGGGACGTAGCGGAGGCTGTTGAAGTACGCCGCCGACTGGCCGAAGTAGCCGATCGCGCCCAGCCCCACCAGGGCCAGCAGGATGCGTGGCGGGGGCAGCGGGCGGCGCCGCGCCGCGGCCAGGGCCAGGAGGATGGCGCCGGCGATCAGGAAGCGCAGCGCCAGCACGGTCTGGACGTTCATCCCCGCCGCGTACGCCGCCTTGCCGAAGATCGGCAGGGTCCCGAAGCAGACCGCGGAGAGCGCCAGCAGGGCGTCGGCGGCGCTGACCCTGAGGGCGTGCGCCGGCCTCTCCGGCGGGCGAGGTGGGCGGGTGGCGCCGGGCCTGGTGGCGCCCGGCCTGGTGGCCCGGGCGGCCGGCCGGGATTCCGCGCCGATCGGCGGCGTGCCCGCCGTCAGACGGGTTCCGCGACGACCGGCCGTGAGGGCGCCGCGAGCTCCCGCGCCACGACCGCCGCGAGCGCCCGGACGAAGGTCGGCGAGGTGTTCATCAGCTCGATCCGGTGGAAGCCCAGGCCGGCCGCCTCGGCCTCCTCGCGGGCCGCGACGTCGATGTCGTAGAGGATCTCGAGGTGGTCGGCGAGGAACTGCACCGGGACCACCAGGACGGCGGTCCTGCCGGCCGCCCGGAGGCCCGGCAGGAGGTCCTTGAGGTCGGGGGTCAGCCACTCCTCCGGCGAGTGGCCGGCGCTCTGGTAGGCGAACTGCCACTGCCCCTCGCGGAGGCCGGCCCGGCGGACCACCTCGTGGACCGTCTCGCGGAGCTGCTCCAGGTACTCCGGCTCGCGGTCGACGACCGGCCTGGGCAGCGAGTGGACCGTCAGGATCACCGCGACCTCCGCCAGCCGGTCCGCGGGGAAGCGGTCGAGCGCCTCGACCACCTTCTCCGCCAGCGCGTCCAGGAAGGCGTCGAGCCGGTGCCAGGGTCCGGCCAGGGTGACCTCGACCCCGGGCAGATGCCGGCTCGCCTGTTCCAGGGCCCGGGTGTAGCCGCCCATGATGATCGGCGACCACTGGGGCGAGAGCACGATGCCGACCACCCGTGCCACGCCCGCCGCCGCCAGGCGCTGGGCCGCCGCGTCGATGCTGGGGTCGGAATGGAGCATGCCGACCTCGACGCGGAAGGCGCCGCGACCGTGCTCGCGGTCGAGCGATTCCTGCAGCGCCTGTCCCTGCGCCTGGGTGATGCGCACCAGCGGCGAGAAGCCGATCAGCTCGTAGCGGCGGACGAACTCCGCGATCAGGTCGTCGGGCGCCGGGCGGCCGTGGCGGACGGAGAGCAGGAAGCCGGGAACGTCGGCGGCGGTGGGGGCGGAGCCGTAGGTCATCAAGATCACGCCGGTGGGGCGTGGGGCTCCGCCGGCCTCCATGATTTCGGGGGCCTGGGCCGTGCCGGGGGGTGCCGGGCTCACGCCCTCGGTCCGCGCCTCAGCCTCCCCGCGGGGCCCGCCGCCGGCAGCCCGGTCCGCCATTTTCGCGCGCCGCCGTCAGCCCGCGGTCGCGGCGGCGGTGCGGGCGGTGACCTGGTGCACCAGCTCGCGCAGCCGGGCCAGGCTGTCCTGCGGGGTGTCGGCGAGCACCCCGTGGCCGAGGTTGAAGATGTGCCCGGGCCGGTCGCCGGCGAAGCCCAGCACCCGCCGCGCCTCCCGCTCGATCACCTCCCAGGGGGCCAGCATCACCGCCGGGTCGAGGTTGCCCTGGATGCCGCGCTCGAAGCCGATCCGCGCCCAGGCCTCGTCGAGCGGCACCCGCCAGTCGACGCTGACGATGTCGCAGCCGGCCGAGGCCATCGGCTCCAACAGGCCGACGGTGCCGGTGCCGAAGTGGATCAGGGGAACGTCGAGGTCGCGCAGCCGCTCGAAGATCCGGCGGGTGTGGGGCAGGACGTACTCCTCGTAGTCCAGCCGGCCCAGCGAGCCGGCCCAGGAGTCGAAGAGCTGGAGCACCTGGGCCCCGGCGGCGACCTGGGCCCGCAGGTAGCGCACCGTGACCTCGACCAGGGTCTCCATCAGCCGGCGCCAGGTCTCCGGGGCGCCGAACATCATCGCTTTGCTGCGGGCGAAATCCTTGGACGGGCGGCCCTCGATCAGGTACGACGCCACGGTGTAGGGCGCGCCGGCGAAGCCGATCAGTGCGGCCCGGCCGGCGAGCTGGGGGCGGAGCATCCGGATCGTCTCGAAGAGGTGCGGGGTGGCTTCCTCGGCGTCGACGATCCGCAGCCGCTCGACATCGGCGGCGGTGCGCACCGGGGCGTGGATGATGGGGCCGACGCCGGGGTCGATGCTGAAGGGCACGCCCATCCCGGTGAGCGGCAGCATGATGTCGGCGTAGAGCACCGCGCCGTCGACGCCGAGCGCCCCGACCGGCATCATCGTGACCCTGGCGCAGAGCTCCGGGGTGCGGGTGATCTCCAGGATGTCGTGCGCCTCGCGCAGCTCGCGGTACTCCGCCAGGCAGCGTCCGGCCTGGCGCATGAACCAGACCGGGGTGCGGTCGACCGGTTGGCGGCGGGCGGCCGCCAGGAAGCGCTGCTCGCCGTTCACGCCGGCTCCGCCAGCGCGGCCCCGGCGCGCCGCGCCGCCGCCACCGTCCCGGTCATCAGCGCCGGCACCGCCCGCCTTACCGCCGCGCCCTGGCGGGCTTGGCGGGCCGCTTGGCAGCCCCGGCGCGCTTGGCACCGCCCTTGGCGCGGCCGCCGGCGGCCGGCTCGAGCTTGGCCACCCGCTCGCGCAGGGCGGTCTCGGCCTGGCTCAGCCGCTCGACCTCGTCGCGCAGGTTCCTGATCTCCGCCTCGCGGCCGGTGCCCCTGAGCAGCGTCTCGATCGCCACCCGGCACTCGCCGCGCACCGCGCCCTCGACGTCGCGGGCCAGCAGGGCCCGCAGCGGGCCGACCGCCGCGGCGTCGCCGAGCACCACGAGCGCCTGGATGGCGCCGCGGCGGACGAAGTACAGGGGGTCGAAGAGCGCCGCCTCGGCGGCCTCGCGGGCCGGCGTCCGCTGCTCCGGCGGCAGGTTCCGGGCCAGGTTGGCGGCCTGCAGCAGGGCCGCCGCGCGGAGGCGGGAGAACCAGCCCGGGCGGGCCAGCTCGAGGATCTCCGGCAGCACGGTGGCGTCCCTCAGCGAGGCCAGGCCGTCGAGCGCGGTGGCTCGGATGACGTCGCGGTGGGAGTCCAGGGTGAGGGCCCGGCGGAGGCCGTCGAGGGACGATGCGGCGCGGATCCGGCCCAGCGACCGGGCGGCGGCGGCGGCGGCGTAGTAGGAGGCGTCGTCGAGCGCGGCGGTCAGCGCGGCGGCGACCTCGCCGTCGCCCCGGAACGCGGCCAGGGCCGTCGCCGCCGCGGTGCGGACGCGGGCCTCGGTCGTCGCCGCGCCGCCCCCGAGCGCGGCGATCAGCGCCTGCTTGGCCGCCTCCGTGCGGGTCGCGCCCAGGGCCCGGGCCGCCTCCGCGCGGACGCCCCAGGCGGGATCGCGGCGGAGCGCCGCCGTCAGCGCCGCGATCGCCGCCGGGCTGCCGTTCTCGCCCAGCTGCCGGGCGGCCTCGACCCGGCCGGTGAACTCGTCCTCGGCGAGCTGGGCCCGGAGCAGCTCCTCGGCGCGCTCGAACTTCAGGGTCTTGAGCAGGCGGTTCTGGCGGTCGAAGCGGACCCAGGTCGGGCGCTTGGGCAGGGCGAAGCTGAAGCCCGACTCGGCCTGCCCGTCGACGCCGATCTCCACCTCGCGCAGCGCCGGCGCGCCCCCCGCCTGGCCGAAGGCCACCACCAGCGGCGCCCGGAAAACGTGGGTGCCGCCCTCCCGGGGCCCCCGCGGAGCCTGGTCCGCGGTCTGGTCCACCTTCTGGGTCTGCTTGACCCGCAGGTCGCCCACCTTCCGCGCGTCGTCCCAGCGGTACGAGACCTCCAGCTCGGGGTGCCCGGTGCCGTACACCCACTGGTCGAAGAACCAGCCCAGGGAGCGGCCGGTGACGTCCTCGAAGGCCCGCTGCAGGTCCTCGGTCTTGACCAGCCCGGCGCGGTGGCGGGCGACGTACTCCTGGACGCCGCGCCGGAAGAGGTCGTCGCCGACGGTCTGGCGCAGCATCCAGAGCACCCAGGCGCCCTTCTCGTAGAGGTGGCGGTCGAAGAGCGAATGGGGCTCGACGTAGCTCCGGGAGACGATCGGGCGGCGGTACTCGCCGTCCTCCGCGAAGTAGGCCGCGGCGTCCTCCAGGCGCGCCTGCTGGGCCGCCTCGTAGCCGCCGGCGTGCTCCAGCCAGAGGGTCTCGAAGTAGCTCGCGAAGCCCTCGTTGAGCCAGGCGTGGGCCCACTCCCGGCAGGTCAGGTAGTCGCCGAACCACTGGTGGGCCAGCTCGTGGGAGACCAGCCGGGCCGCGGTCGTGCCGTAGTCCAGGGCGGCGCGCTCGTCGTGGACCACGTAGTCGATCAGGGTGGTGGCGGTGGTGTTCTCCATGCCTCCCCAGGTGAAGTCGCGGACCACCACCTGGGCGTAGCGGGCGTAGGGGTAGGGCTGGCCAGTGAAGTCGGCGAAGACCTGGATCATCTCGGGCGTCCGGCTGAAGGCCCGCTCGCCGTCGGCGCGGCGGCCGGGTGGGACGTAGTACTCCACCGGCAGCCCGCCGACGTCGTCGCTCCAGTGCTCGAACTCGCCCACCACCAGGGTCACCAGGTAGGCCACGTGGGGCACCTCCTGGAGCCAGTGCCAGACGCGGCGGCGGCCCTTCTTGACCGACGACACCAGCCGGCCGTTGGAGACCACCTGGTACTTCTCGGGCGCGCCGCAGACCACCTCGGTGGTCGACTTCTGGTTGGGGAAGTCGTGGCAGGGGAACCAGAAGCGGGCGTACTCGTCCTGCCCCTGGCTCCAGGCCTGGTGGGGGCGGTCGGGGTAGTCGCGGTCGGGACCGGTGAAGTTGAGGCCGGTGCGCGGCGAGCCGTGGTAGGCGATCTCGACCCGCACCTCCCTGCCCAGCGGCGCGGCCGGCTTGAGAGTGACCTCCAGCCGGCCGCCCTCGTGGTGGAATGGGGCCACCTTGCCGTCGACCCGGACGGCGTCGACGGTCAGCTCACAGAGGTCGAAGACCATCCGCGAGAGCGGTCTGCCGAGCGGCGTCAGGAAGTGGGTCGCGACGCCCTTCAGGGATCGCTTCTCGGGCACCACCTCGAGGTCGAGCCGGATGTGGCGGATGTCGGCCAGGCGGTCGGGGGGATACTGCGCGGGAGTTCCCGGGGGGGCGAAGGCGCGCCGGTCGGAGGCGGCGCCGTGGCCCGCGCACGTCTCGCGGGTGAGGCTCACGGAGCGCGATTCTACCTGCCCGCCGGCCGCCCGCCCGGCCCCCGCCGGGGTCCGAGCGGCCGTTATCGTTGACCGCCATGAGCTTCTGGCAGGCGATCTTCCTGGGCTTCCTGCAGGGCGCCACCGAGCTGTTCCCGGTCAGCAGCCTGGGCCACGCGGTGCTGCTGCCCAAGCTGCTGGGCTGGAGCTACGACCAGTCCTCGCCGGAGTTCCTGCCCTACATCGTGCTGCTCCACCTGGGCACCGCGGCGGCGCTGCTGGTGTACTTCCGCCAGGACTGGATCGCCCTGGCCCGCGCCTTCTTCGCCGCCGTGGCCCGGGGCAGCCTGGGGGCCGACCCCAACGAGCGCCTGGCGCTCCTACTGCTGGCCGGCACGGTGCCCACGGCGGTGATCGCCGGGCTGTTCAAGAAGGACCTCGAGAAGCTCTTCGCCAACCCCCGCCTGGCGGCCGTCTTCCTGATCGTCAACGGCGCCGTCATGGGCACCGGCGAGCTGCTCCGGCGCCAGGCCGAGCGGCGGCGGCCGGCGGTCGGCACCTCCGGCGCGGGGGCCACCGCGGCCGCCTCGACCGTCGGCGCCGCCGCCCGCGAGGCGGCCTTCGCCGAGGAGCGCGAGCTCGGATTCGGCGCGGCGCTGGTGGTGGGCGCCTCCCAGAGCCTGGCCCTGCTGCCGGGCATCTCCCGCAGCGGCAGCACGATCACCGCCGGCCTGCTCTCGGGCCTCAGCCACGAGGCGGCGGCGCGCTTCTCCTTCTTCCTGGCCACCCCGATCATCCTCGCCGCGGGATTGGTCGAAGTCGGCGGGCTGGCTTCGACCGGGGGGCGGCTGCCGCGGTACCTGGCGGGCGCGGCGGTGGCCGGGGTCACGGCCTACCTGAGCGTCCGCTTCCTGCTCCGGTACTTTAGATCAGGCCGCCTCGACCCCTTCGCGATCTACTGCGTGGCCCTGGGTCTTGCGGGGCTGCTGCTCATCCACTGACCCACACTCGGAGGATCACCCATGCGAAGCCCCCTGGCCATGCTCGGCGCCATCGTCCTCGCCGCCGTCTTCGCCCTGGCCGGCGTCCTGATCCAGCTCGGCGTGTTCGGCGCCAACCACCACGCGATCTCCAACAAGGCGCTGCTGTGCTGGGGCCTGGCGGTGGTGGCGCTGATCGCGGCCTCCTTCGCCAGGCCCCAGAAGGACCGCTAGCTCAGCAGACCCCGGCGACGTTGGTCGGCGCCGGCCCGGTGGTGCCGGTCAGCCGGCAGGCCAGGTTGCAGCTGCCGAAGCACGAGATGTAGTTGCTGCTCTCGCGGCCGCCGGCGGCCTCACCCATCTCGATGCCCGACAGCGCCCTGACGGTCTCGCGGTCGAGGCGCAGGGCCTTGTTCTCGCGGTTCATATCAGACCTCCCTTCCCAGGCCCCGGGTGGCCAAGCCACCGCATCCCAGCCCGGTTCTGGGCGAAGTCTCCGGTCTCGACGACGGCCTGTCAAGCCGCTGACACCGGCGAACGCGGCAGGGCCGCGCCCCGGTGTCGGGGGGGCGCGGCCCTTGCGGATCCGGGATCGGCTAGCTGACGGTGATCTTGCCCACCATCAGCGGGTGCACCGAGCAGTGGTAGGTGTAGGTCCCGGCGGTGGCAAAGGTGAACGAGAAGCTGTTGCCCTTACCGGCCAGGCCCGAGTCGAAGCTGCCGTCGTCGGCCGTCACGCTGTGCTGGGCGGAGTCGTCGACCCAGTCCCACTTGACCGCCTCACCGACCTTGATGCTGACGCTGGGTGGCTTGAAGGCGCCGCCGTTGTTGGGGTCGGTGACCAGCTGGACGGTGGCCGCCACCGGCCCGGCGGTGGTGGCCGGGCTGGGCACGGCGGCCGTGGGCGCCGCCGACGGCGCCGGGCTGGGCGCCTCCGACGGGGTCGGGTTGGGCGTGCCGCCGCCGGTGGGGCTGCCGCCGCTGACGGTGAAATCGACCTTGGTCAGCGTCTGCTGGTAGGGGATGTGGTCGCTGAAGCCCAGCTCGACCCACAGCGTGTGGTGGCCCGAGGCCACCCCCGTGAGGACGAAGTCGTTGGTGGCGACGTGGTAGATCCCGGTGATCTTGGGGATGGGCTCGCCGGCCGGGGTCGGGGTCACGTCGAGGAAGAGGTGGTAGTGCCCCTCGCCGTAGACGTGGGGGTTGGTCGCCGCCGCGGCGGGGATGATCTTGAACCTGCCGGTGACGGCCAGCTTGACCGCCACGTCGCCGCCGTTGACCGTCGCGCCCGCGGCCGGGCTGAGGATCTGGACATGCGGATCGTCCTTGAAGGGGCCGACGTCCTGGAGCGGCAGCGCGGTATCGGCGCACCCGGTCAGCAGCAGGGCCAGGCCGGCGAGGGCAAAGAGCGACTTGTGCAAGCGGTGATCCTCCTTGGCGGGGCGCGGGCCCACCCGGGCGCAGGTCGACACGATTCTAAATGCGCTCGACCACCATCGCGATGCCCTGGCCGCCGCCGATGCAGAGCGCGGCCAGGCCGACCTGGGCGTCGCGGTCCTGCATGGCGTGGAGCAGGGTGGTCAGGACCCGCGCCCCGCTGGCGCCGATGGGGTGCCCCAGGGCGATCGCGCCGCCCCTGACGTTGAGCTTGTCCTCGGGCACCGCGAGGTCGCGGGCCACCGCCACCGACTGCGCGGCGAAGGCCTCGTTGAGCTCGAAGAGGTCGATGTCGGAGAGCTGCATCCCGGCCTTCTTGAGCGCCGCCCGGGTGGCCGGCGCGGGGCCGATGCCCATGATCCGCGGCGAGACTCCGACCGAGGCATAGGCCCTGATCCGGGCCAGCGGCTTCCAGCCCTCCCGCTCGGCCCGCGAGGCGCTGGCGACCACCAGGGCGGCGGCGCCGTCGTTGATCCCCGAGGCGTTGCCGGCGGTCACCCCGCCGGCCTTGTCGAAGGCCGGGCGGAGGCCGGCGAGGGCCTCCAGGGTGGTGCCCGCCCGGGGGTGCTCGTCGGTGTCGACGACCACATCGCCCTTGCGGCCGCTGACGGTGACGGGCACGATCTCCCGCCCGAAGGCGCCCGAGCTGATGGCCTCGCCGGCCAGGCGCTGGCTGCGGGCGGCGAACTCGTCCTGCTCCTGCCGCGAGACCTCGAACTCCCGGGCCACGTTCTCGGCGGTGATCCCCATGTGGCAGTCGTTGAAGGCGCACCAGAGGCCGTCACGGATCATCTCGTCGACCACCTCGCCGTTGCCCAGGCGGTAGCCGGCGCGGGCCTTCTCCAGAAGGTAGGGGGCCCGCGTCATGTTCTCCAGGCCGCCCGCGACCAGCACCTCGGCGTCGCCGGCGCGGATCGCCTGGGCCGCCAGGGCCACGGTCTTCAGCCCCGAGCCGCAGACCTTGTTGACCGTCGTGGCCGGCACCGACTCCGGCAGCCCGGCGTTGACCGCCGCCTGCCGCGCCGGGTTCTGGCCCAGGCCGGCGGAGAGGACGTTGCCCAGCAGCACCTCGTCGACGCTCTCCGCCGGGACCCCGGCCCGCGCCAGCGCCGCCGCCACCACGGCGCGGCCGAGCTCGGTCGCCGGGACGTCGGCGAAGGCGCCGTTGAAGGTGCCGATGGCGGTTCTGGCGGCGCTCAGGATGACGGCTTCTTCCACTTTCTCTCTCACTCCAAGTCGTGCGGGCGGCGTGTGTGAGTTTAGATCGCCGCCGCGCCGGAGCACCCCGGAGGCAGCGGCGGATCAACCCCAGAGCCTGGACTCGGCGGTTTGGTTTACGTTCAGGGGCTGTTGTCACACCTGACCCTCCGCCTGTCCCTTGTGGGCGCCGCCGTCCTCGTGGGCGTCGGCGCCGCCGCCGTGCTGTGGCCAGGCGCGCGATCTGAGGTCAACGTCGCCCGGGCGGCGGCCGCCCAGCGCGGCTTGGCTGAGGCATCGGCCGGTGAGCCGGGTACCCCTTGGCATCTGGTCGAGACGACCTACCGGAGCCAGGCCGACCGCATTCTCGCCGCGGATGGTCGCCCCATCTACGCCGGATCGCGGGAGGGCCGCTGCCTGAGCGCCCTCCCGACGCCATTCGACCCGCTCTGCCTGCATCACGTCTGGGTCGTCCACCTGGAGGCGGCCAACGCCACGCCGGTGCCGAGTGTGGGGTACGTCCTGATCGACGCGGTGACCGGCCGCGTGATCTACCGGTACCTGTCGGCGGGAGCCTAGGGTCCCGGCGGAAGCCGGGTCTCACCGGCCCGCGGCGCGCGTAAACCGGGGGCGGGGTGGGGACGTCTTGAGTACAGCGACCGCACCGCCCAGGAGCAGCACATGAAACGTCGACTTCCCGCCTCCCTCGCGTCCGCCCTGCTGGCGCTCCTCGGGCTGCTGTCCCCTGCCCTGGCCGGGTGCGGCGGCGGCCCGGGTCCGGCGGCCCAGCCCCGGCCGACCGTCAGCCCGTCGGCCG
>DASZGP010000207.1:0-7091 GCA_035938695.1 Candidatus Dormiibacterota bacterium
CAGCGCGTTGCGCGCGTTGTGCGGGCCCGGCAGGGGGAGCGTGGCCTGGACCGCGCCCCAGGGGGTCTCGACCCCGAAGACCGAGCCACCGCCGCCGGGGGTGTAGTCGAAACCACGCACGTCGGCAGGGCCGAAGCCGTAGGTCAGGACGTCACCCGGCGCCGCCGCCAGCACCTCCACCGCGCCGGGGTCGTCGGCGCAGCCGACCAGCGTCCCGCCGACCCGCGTCGCGAACTCCTCGAAGGCCGCCATGATCTCGCCCAGGTCGCGGAAGTGGTCGAGGTGGTCGGCTTCGACGTTGGTCACCACCCCGATCTGCGGGGCCAGGGCGAGGAAGGAGCGGTCGCTCTCGTCGGCCTCCACCACCGCCCAGCGGCCGGCGCCGGGACGGGAGTTGAAGCGCGAGCCCGGCAGGCGCCCGCCGCTGAGCACGGTCGGGTCCAGCGGCCCCAGGACGGCGGCGCAGAGCGTGGTGGTGGTGGTCTTGCCGTGGGTCCCGGCGACGGCCACCTGGCGGAGCCCCCGGAGCAGCTCGGCGGCGGCCCGGCTCCGGTGCAGGACAGGGATGCCGCGCCGGCGGGCCTCGGCCAGCTCGGGGTTGTCGTCGGGCACGGCGGTCGAGGTGACCACCAGCTCGGCCTGGCCCACGTTCGCCGCCGCGTGCCCGATCCGCACCTCGGCGCCGATCTCCGCCAGCGCCCTGGTGGTCTCGCTCGCCTCCGCGTCGGAGCCGCTGACGCTGTCGCCGCGGTCCAGGTACAGGTTGGCCAGCGCGCTCATGGCGGCGCCGCCGACCCCCAGCAGATGCACTCGCGTCATCGCCCGCCACCACCGCCCAGCCGCCACCCCGCGCTGGTCACGCCGCCTCCAGCAGCCGCCGGGCGATGGCCCGGGCCGCGTCCGGACGCCCCAGGGCCGCGCTCCGGCTTGCCATCTCCGCCAGCCGGTCGCCGTCCCAGACCCGGCGCACCTCCTGGGCCAGGCGCACCCCGCTCAGCTCGGCGTCGGGCACCAGCACCGCCGCCCCGGCCCGCGCCACCGGCTCGGCGTTGCGGGCCTGGTGGGCGCCGGCGAAGGGGTACGGCACCAGGATCATCGGCAGCCCCAGGGCGGTCAGCTCGGCGATGCTGCTGCCGCCGGCGCGGGCCAGGACCAGGTCGGCGCCGGCCATCAGGCCGGCAAGCTGGGGGTTGTAGTCGAACAGGTCGTAGCGGGCCTGGGTCTCGGCCGGCAGGGCACCCCGGAAGCGGCGCAGGGCGTCGTGATCGGGAGCGCCGCAGACGTGGACCAGGCGGAGCCCGGGCAGCTCCATCAGCGCCTTGACGGATTCCTCCACCGCGACGTTGAGCCGGTGCGCCCCCTGGCTGCCGCCGAAGACCAGCAGGGTGCGCGGGACCTCACCACCCGGAGCGCTGGCGGCGGTGCCCGCCCCGCCGCCGGCACCCCCGCCGGGGCCCGCCGCCAGCCTCGCCCGCCGCCTGGCCATGGCCTCCAGCACGGCGTCCCGCACCGGCGTGCCGGTCAGCTCGCAGCGCGCCCTCGGCAGCCTCCGGGCGGTCTCCTCGTAGGCCGTGAAGACCGTCCGCGCCCCCGGCGCCAGCCACCGGATCGCCCGGCCCGGGACCGCGTCGGGGACCTGCAGGAACAGCGGCCGCCCGCGCAGCCGGGCCGCCGCGCCGACCGCCGCCACCACGTAGCCGCCGGTGCCGAAGACCACGTCCGGCCGGAAGCTGGCGATCAGCCGGGAGGCCTTGGCCACCGACGCCGGCAGGCTGTAGGCCAGCGGCAGGTTGCGCCAGATCTCGGGCTGGACCCCGCGCATCGGCACCCCGTCGAAGGCCACGCCGGCGGCGGGGATGATCCGCTCCTCCATCCCGCCGGCGCGTCCCACGTAGAGAACCTCGGCTCCCGGCTCCAGCTCAGTCAGGGCGCGTGCGACGGACAGCGCTGGGTATATGTGCCCCCCGGTGCCGCCGCCCGATATCAACGCCCGCACGGCGATGCACCGTGGGCCGCACGCCCTGAGCCGAGATGTTGAGCAGCAGCCCCACCGCCCCCAGGGCGACCGACAGCGCCGAGCCACCGAAGCTGACGAAGGGCAGCGGGATGCCCGTGGTCGGCAGGGTCAGGGTCACGGCCGCCATGTTGATGAATGCTTCGAAGGTGAGCCAAGACGTGATCCCCGTGGCGAGCAGCAGGCCGAAGGTGTCGGGGGCTCGCAGCGCGGCCCGGTAGCCGCGGAAGGCGAGGAAGCAGAAGGCCGCCAGCACGGCCAGGGTGCCGATCAGCCCCAACTCCTCGCCGATGATAGCGAAGATGAAATCGGTGTGAGCCGCGGGCAGCCACTGGTACTTCTGGACGCTGTTGCCCAGGCCCACGCCCCAGATCCCGCCGGTGCCCAGGGCCAGCGCCGACTGGACCGACTGGAAGCCGGTGTTGAGGCTGTCGGTCCACGGGTTCATGAAGCTCAGCATCCGGTGGGCACGGTAGGGCTCGATCACCACCAGGACCCAGAGCAGGACGCCCGACAGGCCGGCCGTCGCCAGCAGGTGCAGGGGGCGGGCGCCGGCCACCAGGAACATCGAGATCGCGATCAGCGCCAGGACCATCGCGGTGCCCAGGTCCTTCTCCAGCAGCACCATGCCGACCAGCGCTCCGACCATCAGCAGGAACGGGAACAGGCCCTCGCGGACCGTGCGCAGCCGTGGCCCCGACTTCTCCAGCCAGCGGGCCAGGTAGACGATCCCGGTGATCTTGGCCAGCTCCGCCGGCTGCACCGTCAGCGGCCCGATGCCGATCCAGCGCCGCGCCCCGTTGAGACTGACCCCGATGTGGGGCACCAGCACCAGCAGCAGGGCCAGCGCCGTGCCCGCCGCCAGGGCCGGCGCCCAGCCGCGCAGCCGGTGGTAGTCAAGCCCCAGCGCCAGCAGCCCGAAGACGGTGCCCAGCGCCAGCCAGATGATCTGGTGGAAGAAGAAGTATTCGGGGTTGCCGTGGAGCACGTTGCCGAGCACCTCGGAGGCGCTGAAGACCATCACCAGCCCGAAGCCGCAGAGGGCCAGGACGGCGCCCAGGAGCCAGCGGTCGATGCCCAGGGTGCGGCTGCGGATCATCGCCGAGCCTTCCGCGAGCGCAATTTGCTCATGTCGCCGTCCTCGTGACCAGCAGACAGAACATGCCCGAGGCCCAGGTGACGCCCCAGGCCGACACCGCCACCCGCCACTCGCTCCAGCCGCCGAGCTGGAAGTGGTGGTGCAGCGGCGACATCCGCAGGACCCGCCGCCCGTAGCGCTTGAAGCTGTAGACCTGGGCGATCACCGACAGCGTCTCGGCCACCGGCACCAGGGCCAGCAGCGGCAGCAGCCAGAGCAGCCCGGCGCTGATCGCGGTGGCGGCGATCAGCAGGCCGATGCCCTCAGAGCCGACACCGCCCAGGAAAACCCGCGCCGGCGGGAAGTTGTAGGCCAGGAAGGCCAGCAGCCCGCCCATGGTGGCCAGCATCAGCCGGACCAGCGGCGCGTCGGCGTGGCCGCCGCCGAGGTGGCGGGCGATCAGGGCCACGAAGAGCGCCACCAGCGCCATCACCCCCGGCGCCAGGCCGTCGCTGCCGTCGGTCAGGTTGAAGGCGTTGGACGACGCCACCAGCGCCAGGGCCACCACCGGGACGAAGAGCGCACCCATGCGCCAGTGGCCGGTGAACGGGAAGAGCTGGGAGTCCTGGTGCAGCTGCAGCATCCACCAGCCCAGGACCAGGCCGATGAGGAGCTGGAGGCCGATCTTCTGGCGCGCCCTGAGCCCGCGCTCCCCGCCGGTCAGCTTGACGGTGGCGAGATCGTCGGCCAGCCCCAGGCCGGCGCCCAGCAGGAGCGCCCCCAGGTCGGGCAGGATGGCGCCGTGGCGGTCGACCAGCAGCGCCGCCAGGAGGATGACGGCGATCACCGCCAGCCCCCCGGCCGTGGGCGTGCCCGACTTGGCCAGGTGGGACTGTGGCCCCTCCTCGCGGACCCGCTGGCCCATCCCCGCCTTGGCCAGCACCCCGATCGCCCAGGGCATGGCGGCGAAGCCCGCGACCAGCGGGACCAGGAAGGCGACGGCCGGTGGCCAGAGGATCAACCCGGGCAGGTGGAGCCCCCCGGGCGGGGGCGCCGGCGTGGCCCCGACGTGCGACGCCGCCGAGGCGTGCGGGACCGCCGAGGCGTGTGGCGCGGCGGCAGCGCCTGGAGTGGGACTGGCGGCGCCGGCGGGCAGCGGCGCAAGGATGGCCGCCGCCAGCAGCAGGGCGAAGCCGGCCAGGAGGACTGTCGCCGCCGCGATCCGGCGCCTGGTCGGGCGCTGCCCGGACGGCGGCGGCGCCAGGGCGGGCCGCCGCCAGGTCGCCTCGCCGCGCCTCACGGCTGGGCCACCAGCCGGCTCACCACCTCTTCCAGGGCCACCCCGCGCGACGCCTTGACCAGCACGATCGACCCTTCCAGCTGCGGCCCCACGATCTCGGCCGCGGCCTCCCGCGAGGCCACGGCGAAGACCCGATCGGGCTCCATCCCCTCCCCCACCGCGCCCTCCCGAATGGCGCCCGCGTGCTCGCCGACCGCGATCAGCAGGTCCACCCCGGCGGCCGCCCGGCCCAGGCTGCGATGGGCCTCGACGGTGGCGTCGCCCAGCTCCAGCATGTCGCCGAGGACGGCGATCCGGGGCCGGTGGGGGTCGGCCAGCAGCACCGCCAGCGCGGCCTCCATCGAGGCGGGGCTGGCGTTGTAGGAGTCGTCCAGGATCACCGAGCCCTCCCGCCCGGCCCTGGCGACCAGGCGGCCGGGCAGCGGGCGGAAGCCCTCCAGGGCGCCGGCGGTGTCCTCCGGCGAGATGCCGAAGTGGTCGCCGACGGCCGCCGCCGCCAGCGCGTTGGAGACGGCGTGGCGGCCCGGGACGTGGAGCCGCAGGCGGGCTCGGCCGCTGGGGGTGACCAGGGTCATCTCGGTTCCCGCCAGCCCGCCGAGGCGGACGTCCTCGGCGGTCACCGCGGGCGGGCGGCCGGTCGCGTCGGGGCCCGACCCGCGCGCCGGGCCGGCCGGTCCCGGGGGGCGATCCCAGGCCGGCTCCTGCCCCCACGCCGGTGCGCCACCTTCGCCGAGCCCGTAGAACACCACCGGCGCCGCGGAGGCCGAAGCCATCGCCACCACCCGGGGGTCGTCGGCGTTGAGCACCGCCAGCCCGGCGGCGGGCAGGGCCTCGACCAGCTCCCGCTTGGCCTCCGCCACGGCGTCGATCCCGCCCAGCATCCCCGCGTGGCTCCAGCCCACGTTGAGCACCACGCCGACCTCGGGGGGCGCCATCTCGCAGAGGAAGGCGATCTCCCCGCGCGCCGACATCGCGTATTCCGCGACGAAGACCTGGTGCTCGGGGGCCAGCCCGGCGACGGTGATCGGGAACCCGGTGTAGGTGTTGAGGTTGCCCTCGGTCTTGAGCACCACGAAGCGAGGGCCCAGGACCGCCGCCAGCATCTCCTTGGTCGAGGTCTTGCCGACGCTGCCGGTGACGCCGACGACCCGGACCCGGTGCGCCGCCAGCCGGGCGCGGGTGAAGCGGGCCAGAGCCACCCGAGTGTCCGACACCACCACCTGGGGCACCTCGACGCCGGCCTGCTCGCGCGCCAGCAGCAGCGCCGAGGCGCCGGCGGCGATGGCCTCGGGGACGAAGCGGTGGCCGTCGGTGGCCTCGCCGGCCAGGGCCACGAAGAGCGCGCCGGCCGCCGCCTGCCGGGAGTCGGTGACCAGCCGCTCCAGGGTCAGGCCGCCGGGGGGGCCGCCGACCAGGCGGCCGCCGGTCGCCTCGACCAGCTCCGCCAAGGTGAAGCTCATGGCCGAGCCTCGCGCCAGCGCGAGCTGCTCATGGTGTGATCTGCCACTGGAGCAGGATCTGCTGGGCGATCTCCTTCCAGGTCGGGGCGGCCGCGAAGGTGCCCTCCTGGGCCAGGGAGTCGCCCTGCGGCTTGCGCACGATCACGATCATCGTGAATCGCGGGTTGGCCGCCGGCATGAAGCCGGCGAAGCTGGCGACCGTGTCGCCGGTGTAGCCGCCGGGGCCGGGGATGTTGGCGGTGCCGGTCTTGCCGGCGATCTGGTTGTGCCAGGCGTCCATCTGCACCGTGTGTCCCGAGCCGTGCTCGACGACCTCGATCATCATCTGGCGCATCTGGTCGGCGGTCTGCTGGCTGATCACCCGGGTGCCGGGGTCCTGGGGCAGGTCGACGCGGTGGGCGGCCGGCGAGTTGGGGTCGATCGTCGCCACGGCGGCGTGCGGCTTGACCAGCACCCCCCCGTTGGCGATCACGTTGAGGGCGCTGATCATCTGGATCGGGGTCACCGCGATGCCCTGCCCGAAAGCCATGGTGGCGATCTCGTTGGCCCGGTCCTGGGCCAGCGGCCGCAGCGCCGGGGAGACCTCGGCGCCGACATCGATCCCGGTCGGCCGCCCGAAGCCGAAGCTCTGCAGGTAGCCGTAGAACTTCTGGGGCCCCTCCAGCTGCTCGGCCTTGATGGCGCCGACGTTGAGGGAGTGGGCCAGCACGTAGGTCATGTCGATGTTGCCATGGGCCTTGAGGTCCCAGTCGCGGATGTAGGACCCGCCGACGGAGACCCCGCCGGTCTCGTTGAAGCTGTAGGTCGGGGTGATGGCGCCGGCGTCCAGGCTGCCGCCCAGGGTGACCACCTTCATCACCGACCCCGGCTCGTACTGCTGGCTGACGATGTGGTCGCTGAACAGGTTGGGGTCGGCGGTGTTGAAGTGGTTGGCGTCGAAGGTCGGATAGTCGGCCCAGGCGATGATCCCGCCGGTGTGGGGGTCCATCACGATCACCGACCCCGACTCGGCCTTGGTGCGCTCGACGGCCGCCTTGAGGGCCTTCTCGGCGACGAATTGGACCTGGCTGTCGAGGGCCAGCTGGACATCCTTGCCCTGGACCGGCTCGACCCGCTTCTGGTCGGAGAGGGTGATGGTCTGGTTGAGGCCGTCGCGGAGGGTCGACTCGGTGCCGTCCCTGCCGCGCAGGACGGAGTCGTAGAACTGCTCGACGCCGTAGTTGGGCGGGCCGTCGAAGT
>DASZGP010000208.1:0-23663 GCA_035938695.1 Candidatus Dormiibacterota bacterium
CCCCAGGGTGTTGGCCGCAAACCGGAACTCGCGGAGGGTCACGTCGTAGCGCCGGTCCAGCGCCCCCGCCTCGTTGATCCGCTGGTAGGCGCCCAGCGCGACGTAGGAGGCGATGCCACTCAACACCAGCAGGCTCAACAGCACCCCGACGCTGAGCAGGGATAGCCGGGTCTTCAGGCTCACCGTTGCAGCCTGCTAACCGGTGGCGGCGATGCGGTACCCCACCCCGCGGACGGTCTGGATCAGCTGGCGGTCCTCATCGCCGAGCTTCTGGCGCAGGTAGCGGATGTAGACCTCCACGTTGTTCTCGTCGCCGTAGAAGTTGTAGCCCCAGACCTGGTCCAGGATGCGGTCGCGGGGCAGGACCTGGTTGGGATGCTGCATCAGCAGCTTGAGGAGGTCGAACTCGCGCGCGGTCAGCTCCACCGCACGGTCGCCGACCTGGACGTCGCGGGTGCCGTCGTTGAGCGTGACGTTGCCGACCCGCAGGACCTCGCCGGCCGTCGGCTTGCGCCGCCGCAGCACGGCCCTGACCCGGGCCAGCAGTTCCTCGAAGTGGAAGGGCTTGACGAGGTAGTCGTCGGCGCCCGCCGTGAGCCCGGCGAGGCGGTCCTGGAGCCCGTCGCGGGCGCTGAGGATGACGATCCCGATCTCCGACCCCTGGAGCGCCCTGCTGACCTCCAGGCCGTCCATCCGGGGCATGCCGATGTCCAGCACCACGATGTCGGGCTTGAACTCGCTGATGGCGATCAGGGCCTGCTTGCCGTCGGCGGCGGTGGCCACCTCGAAGCCCTCGTACTGCAGCCCGAGCTTGACGAAGTCGACGATCCCCTGCTCGTCGTCGACCACCAGGACCCTGCCCTCGCCGGTGCTCTTCACGGGCCTGATTGTATTGGCCACCCCTAGACTTGGCCCGGACATGACGGCGACGGAGCGGCTGGCGGCGGGTCTGCGCTGGCTCCGGGGCTCCCACTACATGATCCCGGCGGTGCTGGTCTACCTGGCCGCCGTCAGCCTCTTCCTGATCTGGCGCCACATCTCGGTCTCGCCCGACCGCTTCGTCCTCGTCCTCCTCCTGCTGGCCGTGATCTTGGGGCGCTGGAAGGCCTTCGTGGTGGACTGGATCCCGTTCGTGGCGCTGTTCCTGGGCTACGAGTTCCTGCGCGGGCTGGCCGGCGAGTCGGACCTCCCGGTGCACTACACCGAGGTCATCGCCGCCGACCGCTGGCTGGGCCTCGGGATGGTGCCCACCAACTGGCTCCAGGCCCACCTCTACCACCCCGGCCAGGTCAGCTGGCTGGACCTGTCGGCGACGGTCTTCTACTTCATGCACTTCGCCTTCCCCCTGACCCTGGGCTACGGCCTCTGGCTGCGCGACCGGGTGATCTTCCGGCGTTTCGCGGCGGCGCTGCTGGCGATGAGCCTGAGCGCCTTCGTCTTCTTCCTGCTGGTGCCGGTGGCGCCGCCCTGGCTGGCGTCCCAGACCGGCCTGCTGCCGCCGGTGGTCAAGATCATCAGCCACACCATCCCGAGCTCCACCTCGTGGTACTACCAGCACCTCAACCCCGACCCGGTGGCGGCTTTCCCGTCGCTGCACGCGGCCTTCCCGGTGCTGGGGATGCTCTACGCGGTGCGGGCCTTCGGGCGCGCCGGCTGGCTGGTGGCGCTGTGGGTGGCGGCGGTGTGCTTCAGCATCGTCTACCTCGGTGAGCACTACGTGGTCGACGCCATCGCCGGGATCCTGCTGGCGGTGCTGGCCTTCGTGCTCACCGAGGCGGTCTGGCGCCGCATGTCGGGGCGGCTCGAGGCGCCCGCGGCTACCTGAGCCAGAGCCGGGCGCCGGCCGGCGCCGGGACCCGGTGGAAGCGCCGGGCCAGCCAGGAGTCGAAGCCGGGCAGGCTGGAGAGGCGGCCGGTGGCCTCCAGGACCGCGTCGGCGCCGGCGGCCGCCGCCTCGGCGCGGGCGGTGGTCAGGGCGCCGCCGTTGATCCTGACGTGCGAGGTGTCGACCAGGTCCGGCGGGGCGATGTCTCCGGCCAGGCCGATCGCGAACGGCTCGTCGCCGACGACCAGGCTGCCGCCGGCCAGCCCCGACTTCAGGGAGTCCGCGATCGCCGCGCTGGAGGCGCCGTCGCCCCCCGGCGGTGGCCGGTGGGCGTCGATGCCGACGGTGACGGCCAGCACCAGCGTGGCGGCGGCGGCGCACAGGATCGACGGCCAAGCCCCGGCGCCGAGCGGGGTGGAGGCGCTGGGGGGTCCGCCCGGGTACGCGGCCGGAGGTGCGCCGGAGGTGGCGTCGGTGGCGTGGCCGCTCCCCGACATCGCCCTGAGGGCGCCGCCGATCTCGGCGGCGCCGAGCGCCGCCAGCAGCGCCACCGGCGGCACCAGCAGCACCACGTGGTGGTCCCAGAGCGGCTTCTGCCGCATCAGCAGGTAGACCGACGCCGCCAGCCAGGCCAGCAGCCCCAGCGCCTCTCCCCGGCGCCGCCCGCGCAGCGCCAGCAGCGAGGTCAGCGCCAGCAGGGCCAGGGGCCCGCCGGCGTAGGTCCCGGCGATCAGGTCGACGTGGTCCCGGAACGAACCGGTCGTCGCCGACTCCGCCGCCAGGTGGAAACCGACGACCTGGTCGATCATCGCCTGGCCGGCGCCCTGGAGCAGGTTCGGCAGCAGGATGGCCGCCAGCGCCAGCATCAGCCCCGCGATCCCGGCCGCCGCCAGTCCCAGCCGCTCGCGCCACCAGGCGCCGGCCGGCACCGGTACGTCGCCGCCCGCCCCGCCCGCGACCGCCGCGACCCCGCCGGGGCCCGCGACCAGCAGCGGCAGCAGCCCCACCGGCACGATCGCCGCGACCGCGAACAGCTTGGTCATCACGCCGACGCCAACCATCGCCCCGGCGGCCAGCAGCCAGAGCTGCCGCCGCGACGCCGCCCGGACCCCGCGCAGGGCCAGCGCCACCGCCACGATCTCCCAAACCACCGACGGCCCGTCCGCCTGCAGCACCACCGCGCTCTTGAGGTAGAGCGGGTCCAGCGCCAGGGCCGCGGCGGCGAAGAGCCCGATCCACCTTCCGCCCAGGCTCCGCCCGGCGTCGAACGCGGCCCCGATCCCCACCGCCGCCAGCGCCAGCGTCGCCAGCCGCCCACCCTGGTACCCGCCCCCGAACAGGTGGTACAGCGGCGCCATGCTCTCCAGGAAGAACGGCGGCTGGGAGCTGAACACCTCCGTGAAGAGCCGGTGCCCCCGGGCCATCGACTCCAGCGAGAGCCAGTAGACTCCCTCGTCGTAGTCGTGGTCCAGGCGCGGCAGCAGTGGCAGCACCAGGGCCAGGAACGCGGCCGCCGCGCCCACCCCGGCCAGCGCGAACGCCGGCGTGGCGATGCGGCGCGGGCGCCGGCCGGACGAAGCCATCATGGGCCGGAGCCTATCCAATCCCCCTGTGGGACGCGTGGCGCGCCGCGCCGGGTGGACGGGCTACTCCAGCCCGACGAACCTGATCCCGGCCGACACCCGGTTGGCCCGATTCACCCCCACCAGCATGGGCGTCAACCCCTCCACGAACCGAGCCTGCCGCAACCCCCCGGCATCGACCCCCCGCACCCCGATCGCGCCGCACAGCCCGGCCACCACCGCCCGCGCCTGGCCATCGTCCGCCACCAGCGGCACGTCCTCGTCCAGCGCCCGCCCCAGGTCCAGCAGGTGCTTCGCCGCGACGGTGTGAAACGCCCCCACGACCCGACTCTCGGGCAGCGCGGTCGCGACCGCCTCGGCCGCCGACCCCTCCGCCACGTCGGTCATCCCCAGGCGCCCCCCGGCGAAGGTCATGGGAACGACCGCCGACACCACGACCTTGCCGGCCAGCGCCCGCCGGGCGGCGCCGAGGAGCTCGTGCATCCCCTCGTACGGCGTGGCCAGCACCACGACGTCGGCCCCCGCCGCCGCCTCCAGGTTGGTCGCCCCCCAGACCGCGCCCGTGCCCGCGGCCTGGCGGACCGCCTCGGCTGTCGCCTGGGCCGCCTCCGCCGCCCGCCCCGCGTCGCGCGACCCGACGACCACCTGGTACCCCGCCACCGCGAACCGGGCCGAGAGCCCCCGCCCCTCCTGCCCCGTCCCGCCCAGCACCGCCAGCCGGGGCCTTTCCGTCACTTGCGGGCGTGGTCGAAGAAGCCCCGCCCGGTCTTCATCCCCAGCTCTCCGGAGCTGATCCGCAGCTCCAGGTCAGGGGTCGGCACCCAGGCCGCGTCGTCCATCTCCTCCTGGCCCAGCAGCCAGGCGTCGTGGATCACGTCGAGCCCGATGAAGTCGGCCAGCTTGATCGGCCCCATGGGCCAGTTGAGGCCCCGGAGGCAGGCCTCGTCGACGTCCTCGGGGGTGGCGGCGCCTTCGGCCACCAGCCGCAGCGCCTCGCGGATGGCGGTGAAGATGATCCGGTTGACGATGAAGCCGTAGCTCTCGCGGTTGACCAGGATGGGGTGGCGCCCGACCTGGCGGGCGAAGTCCATGGTCCGCCGCACCGTCTCGTCCGAGGTGGCGGGGCCGCGCACCACCTCGACCAGGTCCATGACCAGGACGGGGTTGAAGAAGTGGGCGTTGACGCAGAGGTCGGGCCGCCCGGTCTCGCCGGCCAGCTGGCTGATGCCGATGGTCGAGCTGGTGGTGGCCAGGATGGTGCCGGCGGGGGCGTGCTGGTCGAGGTGCCGGAAGACCTCCTGCTTGACGTCCAGGCGCTCGGCCACCGCCTCGACGACGATCTCGGCGTGGTGGGCGGCCGCCTCGACCGAGGTGGTGGTATGGACCCGCCCCAGCGCCGCCGCGCAGTCGGCCTCCGCCAGGCTGCCCTTCTCGACGCGGCGGTGGAGCAGCTTGGTCGCGCCGGCCACGCCGCGGTCCAGGGTCTCCTGTCGCCGCGAGGCCAGGGTCACGTCGACGCCGTGCAGGGCGCACTGGAACGCCAGCTGCGATCCCACCGTCCCGGCCCCCACCACGCTCACTCTGCTGACTGCCAAGCTCAACCTCCGCTGGTGCCGGACATGATACCGCCGGCACCACCCGTCATGGCGCAGTGCGCCATCGCGTCGGTGACCCCGGCGCGGGTAAACTCTGCGGGTGGTCTCGGTCAAGGACATCATGTCGCGCGAGGTCCTCAAGATCTCCGAGTCGGCGACGGTCGCCGAGCTGACCTCGATCCTCACGCGCCATCGGATCACCGGCCTGCCGGTGCTGAACAACCGGGGCGCCCTGGTCGGGGTGGTCTCGGAGTTCGACGTGATCGACAAGCGCGGCCGCACCGTGGGCGACATCATGAGCCGGGAGCCGATCACCATCAACGTCGCGGCGCCGATCTCCGAGGCCGCCCGCCTGTTCGTCACCAACCGCATCCGGCGGGCCCCGGTGATGGACGGCGAGAAGATGGTGGGCATCGTCAGCCGCTCCGATATCGTCCAGTTCTTCGCCACCAAGCAGTGGCAGTGCGGGGAGTGCGGCTACTCCGAGCGTGGCTTCGAGCCGCCGGAGAAGTGCCCCTCCTGCGGCTCGCCGCCGGAGAAGTTCAAGCTCACCCAGGCGCCGCCTGGGATGTAGGCCAACCCGGCGCCGCCGGGGTGGAAGAAGAAGGGGGAATCGAAATGGCCGAGATCGTGGCCGTGCTGCCGGCTTCGCCAATTCCTGGTGTGGTTGCGTTCTCATGGCGGAACAGCCAAAATATGGCAGATATGCTGGATCATGCCCGTGACCCTTCCGATCTTCCGGCGCTGGACGCCGGCGAGCTGCTAACCGAGTTCCGGACGACGCTCGGCGAGGGCGGCCGGCTGGTGGTCCCCGCCGGGCTGCGGCGGCGGCTGGGCCTCAAGCCCGGCGCCGACGTCCTGTTGCGTCTCACCGAGGACGGCGAGGCGATCCGCCTGACCACCCCCGCCGCGGCGTTGCGGCGGGCGCGCGCGGCCGTCCGCCGTTACGTGCCGGAGGGCGTCAGCCTGGCGGACGAACTGGTCGGCGACCGCCGCCAGGCCGCCGCGGCGGGCGACTGACGTGCCACCCGCCGCCGTCCTCGACGCCTCGGCCCTGCTTGCGGTGATCAACGACGAGCCCGGCGCGGCGGTCGTCGAGCCGCTGCTGGACCGCGCCGTGGTCTCGACGGTCAATCTCAGCGAG
Organism: Candidatus Dormiibacterota bacterium; assembly: GCA_035938695.1. Taxonomy (GTDB): domain Bacteria; phylum Chloroflexota; class Dormibacteria; order DASZGP01; family DASZGP01; genus DASZGP01. The sequence continues at coordinate 6,147 of DASZGP010000208.1, forward strand.
GCCGCCGCCAAGCTGGTCGACCGGGGGATGCCGCCGGCCGAGGCCCGCGACGCCCTCGACGGGCTTGGCCTCACGGTGGCGGTCTTCGCCACCGAGGAGGCCCACCTGGCCGCCGCTCTGCGCCGGAGCGTGCCCGGCTCGCTCAGCCTGGGCGACCGGGCCTGCCTGGCCACCGCCCGGCGGCGTCAACTGCCGGCCTATACCACCGACCGGGCCTGGGCCGGCCGCAGCGGCGGGGTCGAGGTCGTCCTGATCCGCTAGCGGACCCGGCTCAGCCCGGGCAGGCCGCGCCGGCGCCCTGGAGCGCGTGGAGCCAGAGGCCGCCCATCGCCTGGTAGCCGGCGGCGTTGGGGTGGACGGCGTCGGCCACCTCGTCGGGATGGTCGCGGTAGTAGCTGTAGAAGTCGGGGGCCGGGCCCAGCCCAGCGCTGGCCCGAAGCTGGTTGACCACCGCCAGGTAGGCCAGCTCGGCCTGGTGCCGGGCCGTCTGCTTGGCGTAGATCGGGCAGGCCAGCCGGACCTGCCCGGGCTGGGCGCCGTCGACGCGCTCGAGGTCGGTGACGATCTGCGTCAGCCGCTGCCCGTAGTCGCTCGCCGAGCGCCGGACCAGGGCGTCGTTGACCCCCAGGTCGACCAGGTAGGCGGTGGGATGGACGACCGCGAACTCGCGCGCCAGCACCGGGCTCTCGACCACGTGGACGTAGCTGTCGGTGGTGCCGCCGGAGAAGCCGAGGTTGAGCACCAGGGCGGGATGGCCGGAGGCCGCCTCCAGCTCGCGGGCCAGGTCCACGGTGTAGGCCGGGCGGCTCCGCCCGGGATACTGCAGGTTGCTGGGCTGGGGGTAGTTGCGGCCGTCGGCGGTGACCCAGTCGAGCCCGGCGCGGGTGGCGGCCGCGCGGGCCGCGATCCAGTCCGGGAAGGCCGCCAGGGCCTCCACCTGGTCGGGGCTCCAGGGCCCGCCGCCGACGCCCTCGGTGGTGGAGTCTCCCATCGCCGCCACGATGTCGCCCCGGGCCACCTGGGTCAGGTGGGCCTGGGCCACCGTCCGCTCGCCGCCCTGGACCTGTTCCGGCCGCCCCTCGCCGGCGCGCAGCAGGCGCGCGGTCAGGGTGTGCTCACCGAAGCCGATGCCCGGGAAGACGCCCGAGGGGCTCTCCACGGCCACGTCCGCCAGCGCCTCCCCCGGGGTCCCCGCGTCCAGGGCCACCTCCAGGCGGTCGTCGGGGCCGGCGCCGGCCACCGCCAGCGCGAAGCGCAGGTCGCCGCCGCTCTGGATGTAGGGGACGCTGAAGGTCCCACCCGGCGCCGGCACCTCCAGGGTGGCCACCTCGGGGGCCCCCGCGACCCCGGCGTGGGGCTGGAGGAAGGCCAGCGCCGGTCGCGCCGCCGGACCCGGGGCGGTCACCGCCTCGGACGCCTGGGGCAGCCGCCCGGAGGCGCCGGCCAGGCTCGAAACCAGCCCACCTCGGGCGTCCACTCCAGCGCCCTCCGCCGCCGGGACGACGCCTGAGAGGATGAGGCGATCGGCAACGCCGGCGCCTCCCGGCGCAACCCGTGCGCCGGTACCCACCGCGCTCCAACCCCCGGCCAGGCCGCGAACCCCGTCCAGCGCGGTGTGCCGGCCGCTGGCCGAGAGCCCCGTCGGCGCGCACCAGGCCAGCGTGGCGAGCGCCAGCACCAGACCGTAGGCGCGCAGGCGCGGGACACGGGGCATTGGGACACGCTACCAAACCGGTCTGGGGAGGGGAACGCCCCAGCCGGAGCAGTTGGGCGACGGCCTGCCGCTGTTCGCCGGGGCGGTCGGGGCGATGGTGCCCGGAACGTGGCGATACGGGACCGCCAGCGGCCCCGGCAATCGCGCCTAGATCGCGGCCACGATCTCCGGCTTCAGCTGGGGGAAGCCGCGGAGGAACTCCAGCCGCTCCTGCTTGAAGCGGGCCACCAGGTCGCGGTACTCCGGCTCGCGGCCCTGGCGCCGGTAGAGCTCCAGCGGCCGGAGGATCTCCCCGTCCTCCACCCCCGGGACGGCGGTGGCCACCTCGTAGCCGAAGTCGGCGTCGCGCTCCCAGGTGATGGTGCCCTCGGCGATCGCCTTGACGATCGCCGAGCTGTCGAGGATGCCGACCTTCTTGCTGCGCTCGTCGCCGTCGCCCCCGCCGACCCGGCCGGTGTTGAGCAGGAAGACCTCGAAGCGATGGGTCTCCAGGAGGTCGTGGAAGCGGTTGCCCTGGAGGTCGTGGAGGATCGGGAAGAAGGGGTTGGTGCCGGGCACCCGGAGGAACTTGCCGGCCTCGTCGGCGCCGCCCGCCGAGGTGCCCTTGGTCTCGCCGAGCATGAAGTAGGCGGCCGCCTGCTCGCGGGTCAGCCGGGCCACGCCGGGGATGATGTTCTCGTTGCGGTTGAGGATAAGGAGCACGTCGGCCTTCTCGATGTCGCGGGCGTCGGCGCTCCAGCCGAGGTCCTCCATGGCGAACACCGCGCGGCCGTTGTGGGTGTAGTCGGTGTTGAAGAAGTCGACCCTGCCGGCCCCGTCCTGGTAGACGTTCTCGAGGTAGGCGGTGGGCCGGGTGACGGCGTGGTAGATGGTCGGCTCGAACTTGGGATCGAGCGCGAAGGTCTTGGCGAAGCAGCCGTCCTCGGTGGCGTAGATGCGGCCGTCGGGCATCATCGCCACGAAGTCGTCCTGGACCGGCTTGGAGTCGTTCTGGCGGGTGAAGGTGGTGGTCGTCTTGCCGGTGCCGGAGAGGCCGACGGTGAGGATGACGCGGTCGCCGCGGGGCGTCGGCACCACCTTGAGGCCGGCGTGCAGGGGCAGGCCGCCGCGGTCGTAGACCAGCTTGTTCCACATCCGCAGGCCGCCCTTCTTGGACTCCCCGAAGTAGTCCGAGTTGAGCACCCGGGTGACGTTCTGCTCCAGGTCGACGGCGATCACCCGGTCATTGGGGTAGCCCTCGGCCTTCAGGTTGGGGGTGTAGATCACGGTCAGCTCGGGCTCGAAGTCCTCACCCGCGTCGTCGGCGTCGTAGTAGAGGATCTTCTGCATCCCGGCGATGTTGGCGTTGGCCTTCTCGATGATCAGCCGGGCCGGGGTCTTGAAGCCGTCGGCGTTGCCGATGTACCCGTCGACCACCAGCATCTCGACGCCGGCGATGTAGTCGTCCTGCATCCGGGCCAGGCGCTCGCCCTCGGCGCGGGTGATGGTCTGCGAGGGGTGCTCCTCGGGACGGTCGCTGACGATGTAGGTCGACGCCTTGCTGCGGCTGTCGACCTCGGTCTGGACGTTGCAGTTGTCGAACTCCGACAGCTTGGCGTTGGGCATCGCCAGGGTCATCGCCTTGAGCTCCTCGGCGGAGGGGTTGAAGACCAGGTTCCTGGCCGCCGGGATATACGGGCGCAACTTCATCTACTTATCTCCACCGGCGCCGCCGCCGTACACTCCAGCCGGTGTCGCGCCGGCCTGCTGGGGGTCGCCCTCGGGCCCGCCGTGGCCGTTGCGGCGCTGTTCCGCGAGCTTCTGGTCCAGCCCGCACAGCCGGCCCTTGATGGCCAGCTGCTCGGCCATCTTCCGCGAGGCCTCGTCGATCATCTCGTCGCCGAACATCACGGCGCCCAGGTGGTCCTCCTCGGTGGCCTTGCGGTAGGCCTCGATGATCCCCTCGGCGCGCTCGTAGGCCGCCAGCGGCGGCGAGTAGATCTCGTTCAGCGGCTCGACCTGGCCGGGGTGCAGGGCCCACTTGCCGTCGAAGCCCATCAGGTAGCTGCGCATCGCCACCTCGCGCAGCCCGGCCTCGTCCTTGATCTGGGCGTAGGGGCCGTCGATGGCCTGGTGGCCGTTGGCCCGGGCCGCCATCAGGATCCGCATCAGGACGTAGTGCCAGATGTCGCCGGGGTAGCGGTCGTCGATCGCGCCGACGGTCAGCTGGGGCATCCCGATGTTGGCCGAGAAGTCGCCGGGGCCGAAGATGATGGTCTCGGTCCGGGGCGAGGCGGCGGCGATGGCGTCGACGTTGACCAGGCCCTCGGCGGTCTCGATCTGGAGCTCCAGGCCGATCTTGTTGGGCAGCCCCAGGGTCTGCTCCATCTGGTCCAGGAGGCGGTCGACGAAGTGGACGTGGGAGACGTTGTCGACCTTGGGGACCATCAGGCAGTCGAGGCGCCGGCCCGCCCCCTCGACCACCGAGATGATGTCGCCGTAGCAGTTGGGATGGTCGGCCGCGTTGACCCGCACCACCCGGATGGCCTTGCCGAACTGGTACTCGTTGAGGGCGGCGACGACGTTGGCCCGGGCCGCCTCCTTGACCCCGGGGGCGACGGCGTCCTCGAGGTCGAGGAAGAACTGGTCGGCGCCGAAGGCGGCGTTCTCGCCGGCCTTGCGGAGCATCTTCTCGGAGCTGCCCGGAACCGCCACGCAGGAGCGGCGCAACCTGATCACCTTGCTCTGACCTCCATGCCGGGCCTCGAGCGGGCTCCGGTCGGTAGAAGTGGCTGACGGCCGCCGCCCCCCGGCGTGGTCGCCAGACTGGTCTCCGAGTTTAGCCGACGCCCGGCCGACCTCCGCGAAGCTGACACGCCCGCATCACCCGGCGTCACCCGGCGCCGAGAGTCCAGGCTCCGCCCCGCGGTGGGGTCAGACGGGATAGGCGACGAACATCCAGTACTGCGTCGCCGAGGCGTCGACGCAGGTCTGCATCGTCAGGTGGGGCCGGGAGCTGTCGGCCATGTAGTCGCTGCCCCGGGCGGCGGCCACCCGGTCGACGTGGTCCAGCCGGTAGGTGGTGGCGGCGCCGCTGGGGTCCCAGTAGCGGATCAGGTCCCCGGGGTGGAGGTGGAGCAGGGGGGTGAAGGTGCCGGGGTTGTGGCCGACCAGGTAGACCACGTCGGAGGCCGGGCACCAGTCGCGCGCCGCCGAGGTGTGGGGCAGGGGGGTGCTGCCGCCGCAGTCGCGGTAGTCGAGCAGCCCCACCGAGAGGTCGGCGGCGGGGGAGGCCAGCCAGTTGCTGTGGCTCTGGCCCCAGGCCAGCTCGGCGGCGGTGGGGCCGTGGGGCCGGGGCGCCGGGGCGGCGGCCTGCACCGGGGGCCGCGGGGGGGTGGCCGGAGCTGGAGCCGGCGCCGGCGCCGCCGGGACCACCATCGCGGCCGCCTGGACGGCCTGCTCGGGCTGGGCCGCCCGGGGGATGCGCAGGTCGTCGCCCAGTCCAGCGTCGGCCGCGAAGGCCCGGACCAAGGCCGGCGCCGGCAGGGTGGCTCCAGTGTTGGACCCGCCGCCGATCACGCTGAGAACCGCGGCGAGACCGCAGAGGCCCCGGATGCGCATCGTCCCCAGCCGAAATCCCAATCCAGTCTCCGAACCCGATACCCGATCCCGAGACCGTTCCCCCGGTCTCGAGCGCGATTGAATCAGATATGTAACGCCAGGTCGGACCCATCCCTGCGTTTTGTCACATCGCCGCCCGCGTCGAACTCGGCGCGCGCCGAGGCCGGCGTCAGGCCACGTGGGACTCGGCCGCGATGGTGTCGCGCAGGCCCTGCTCCAGCGCCCGGGGCGCGTAGCCCAGCTCCGCCCGGGCCTTGTCGTCACGGGCCCAGTAGGTGACCCCGTCGCTGGCCTTGACCAGCTCCCGGAAGTTGGGCGGGAAGCCCATCGCCGGCCCCATCAGGGGGCCCAGCGGGGCCGACAGCCTGATCATCAGCGTGGGCATCGTCAGCCGCGGCGGGCGCCGCCCCGTGACCCGGGCCAGGGCGCCGATCATCCCCGCCATGGTGGTGATCTCGCCGCCCAGCACGTACTGCTCGCCGGCCCGCCCCCGGTCCAGCGCCAGCAGGATGCCGTCGGCCACGTCGTCGCGGTGGACCAGGTTGAGCCCGGTGTGGGGGAACATCATGGCCGGCAGCCGGTGGTCGAGGAACTGCCGCATCATCGTCCCCACCGCCGAGTGGTCGCCGGGCCCGTAGACCGCGCCCGGCTGCACGATCACGCACGGCAGCCCCTCCCCGATCAGCCGCCGCGCCGCCTTGTGGGCCAGGTGCTTGGTCTCGTCGTAGTAGCTGACGTAGCGCTCGCTGTGCTGGTGGCTCTCGTCCACGACCTGCCCCTCGGTGTTGCCGAAGGCGTTGATGGTGGAGATGTAGACCACCCTGGGCACCCCGGCGGCCAGCGCCGCGCCCAGCACCGCCTCGGTGCCGTCGACGTTGGCCTGGTACATCGCCGGGTGCCGCGACGCCGGGACGCCGACCTCGTAGATCGCCGCCCCGTGGATGACCGCGTCGCGGCCGTGCATCCCCGCGGCGATCGCGGCGCTGTCGGTCAGATCGCCCTCGACCAGCTCGGCGCCGATCTCCCGCAGCGCCGCAGCCTTGCCCGGGCTGCGCACCAGGGCGCGCACCTCGTCGCCCCGGGCGCGCAGCCGCCGCGCCACCTCGGAGCCGATGAAGCCGGTGCCCCCGGTGAGGAAGACCCTCATACCGGCCTGATTATCCGCCGCCAGCGAGAAGGGGCGCGCCGCGTCTAATATCTGACTCCGCTGTCAGTTCCCCTCCCACGAGGATTTGCGAGATGGCCATCACCGAGCCCCCCGCGACGTCCGAGCGCCCCGTCGACTCCATCCCCCTGGGCCGGCTGCCGGGGGACCTGGAGCCCGGCACGCTGCCCCGGAAGATGACGGCCTGGGTCATCCGCCGGGAGCGCGAAGGGGAGCCGCTCACGGCCTTCCAGCAGGAGGAGATCGAGGTCCCCGAGCCGGGCGCCGACGAGGTCGTCGTCATGGTCATGGCGGCGGGGGTCAACTTCAACAACGTCTGGGCGGCGCTGGGCCAGCCGGTCTCGGTGTTCGACTCCCACCCCGAGTTCGACCATCACATCGGCGGCTCGGACGCCAGCGGCATCGTCTGGAAGGTGGGCGCCAACGTCCGGCGCTGGAAGCCGGGCGACGAGGTGGTGATCCACTGCAACCAGTCCTGCGGGGAGTGCCCGGAATGCAACGGCCTCGACCCCCTGGCCTGCGAGTTCCAGCGGATCTGGGGCTACGAGACCACCTGGGGCTCCTTCGCGCAGTTCACCCGGGTCCAGTCGCAGCAGCTGGTGCCCAAGCCGAAGCACCTGACCTGGGAGGAGGCCGCCAGCTACGCCCTGACCTACTTCACCGCCTACCGGATGCTGATCGACCAGTGCGACCTCAAGGCCGGCGACAACGTCCTGGTCTGGGGCGCCGCCGGCGGGCTCGGGGTCTTCGGCATCCAGCTCTGCCGGCTGATCGGGGCCAACGCCGTCGGGGTGGTCTCGAGCGAGGACAAGAAGCAGATGGTGCTGGACCTCGGCGCGGTGGCCGCGGTCAACCGCCGCGACTACGGCTTCGAGCGCACCGGCAGGGAGACCCCGGAGGAGGAGAAGGCCAGGCTCAAGGAGGCCTACCGCTTCCGCCGCGACCTGCGCGCGATCTTCGACGGCAAGGAGCCCAACGTGGTCTTCGAGCACGTCGGCCAGGCCACCTTCCCGACCTCGGTGCTGGTCTGCTCGCGCTTCGGCAAGATCGTCATCGTGGGCGCCACCAGCGGCTTCCAGCTGGATTTCGACGTCCGCCACCTCTGGATGCGCCAGAAGCAGGTCATCGGCAGCCACTTCGCCAACGCCTACGAAGCGACCCGCGCCAACCAGCTGATGATCGAGAAGAAGATCCAGCCGGTGCTCAGCGAGACGCTGCCCTGGGAGGACGTCGCCAAGGCCCACCAGAAGATGCGCGAGAACGCCCACACCGGCAAGATCGCCATCCTGGTCCAGGCCGGCGCCGCCGGCGAGGGCCGGAAGGAGTAGCCGGGCCGGAGGCGGCCGCGGGTCACCCACAGGAATGCTGATCGCCGTCCGGGTCGTGGCCGCGCTGCTGGGGACCTTCTTCGTCCTGGCCACCCTGGGCTCGGCGGTGCGCACCCTGATCCTGCCGCGGGCGGTGCCGGCGCGTTACGGGCGGGTGGTCTTCGTCTTCGTACGGCGGCTCTTCGATCTGCGCATCGGCCGGGGCGCCGGCTACGCCCGCCGCGACGAGGTCATGGCCTACTACGCCCCGGTCGCCCTGCTGGCCCTGCTGGGCGCCTGGATCCTGACCGTGATGGCGGGCTACATGCTGCTCTTCCACGCCGCCGGTGGCCGCAGCGCGGCGGAGTCCTTCACCCTCAGCGGCTCCTCGCTGTTCACCCTCGGCTTCGACCGCCCGGCCGACCTGCCCTCGCAGGCCTTGAGCTTCAGCGAGTCGGCCATCGGGCTGCTCCTGGTGGCGCTGCTGATCACCTACCTGCCGAGCATCTACGCGGCCTTCTCGCGCCGCGAGGGCGCGGTCGCGATGATGGAGGTCAGGGCCGGCTCGCCGCCCTCCGGGGTGGAGATGCTGAAGCGCTTCTGGCGGCTCCAGCGGATGGAGGAGCTGCACCCCGTGTGGGTGGCCTGGGAGGGCTGGTTCGTGGACGTCGAGGAGACCCACACCTCCTTCCCGGCGCTGGCCTTCTTCCGCTCGCCGGAGCCCGACCGCTCCTGGATCACCGCCGCCGGTGCGGTGCTCGACGGCGCGGCGCTGCTGGTCTCCACCGTCGAGGTGGCCCACGACGTCCAGGCCGACATCTGCATCCGCTCCGGCTACATCGCGATGCGGCGGATCTGCGACTTCTTCGGCATCCCCTACAACCCCAACCCGCAGCGCGGCGAGCCGGTCAGCGTGGCCCGCGAGGAGTGGGAGGAGGCCTGCCTCCAGCTGGAGGCCCAGGGGCTGCCGCTGAAGGTCGACCGGGAGAAGGCCTGGGCCGACTTCTCGGGCTGGCGGGTGAACTACGACCAGCCGCTGCTGGCCCTGGCCACGTTGACCATGGCGCCCTACGCGCCCTGGTCCTCGGACCGCGGCCTGAAGTCCTACACCCCGTCGCTGTTCCGGTTCAAGACCCGGATCAGGGACCTGGTCTCGGGCGCCTAGGCACCGGCGGCTAGACTCGGAACATGGCCGAGGCTGAGATCGTGGCCGAGGACGGAGGCGGCCCCCGCCGGGGCGCCAACCTCGAGCGCCTGGCCGAGCTGCGCCGGGAGTGGCTGGAGGGCCCGCTGCAGCGCTCCCTGAAGCGGGGCGAGCGCAAACCGGAGTTCGAGACGCCCTCGCACCTGCCGGTCAAGACCGTCTACACCCCCGAGGACGTCGCCGACCTGGACTACGAGCGCGACCTGGGGATGCCGGGGATGTACCCCTTCACCCGCGGCATCCAGCCCAACATGTACCGTGGCCGGGCGTGGTCGATCCGGCAGTACGCCGGCTTCGGCACCGCCGAGGAGTCCAACCAGCGCTTCAAGTTCCTGCTCGACCACGGCCAGCCGGGGCTCTCGGTGGCCTTCGACCTGCCGACCCAGATGGGCCTCGACTCCGACGACCCCCGGGCCGACGGCGAGGTCGGCCAGGTCGGGGTGGCGATCGACTCCCTGGCCGACATGGAGACGCTCTTCGACGGCATCCCCCTGGCCGAGGTCTCGACGTCGATGACCATCAATGCCCCGGCCCCGGTGCTGGCGGCGATGTACATCGTGGTCGCCGAGAAGCAGGGGGCCAGGCCCGAGCAGGTCAGCGCCACCACCCAGAACGACGTCCTCAAGGAGTACGTCGCCCGCGGCACCTTCATCTACCCGCCGGGGCCCTCGCTGCGCCTGGCCGCCGACCTGATCGCCCACTGCGCCCGCCACTCGCCGCGCTTCAACGCCATCTCGCTCTCCGGCTACCACATGCGCGAGGCCGGCTCCACCGCGGTCCAGGAGATCGCCTTCAGCTTCGCCAACGCCCAGGCCTACCTCGACGCCACGATCGCCCGGGGCATCGACGTGGACGCCTTCGCGCCCCGGCTGTCGTGGATCTTCAACACCCACATCGACTTCTTCGAGGAGATCGCCAAGTACCGCGCCCTGCGCCGGATGTGGGCCCGGATCATGCGCGAGCGGTACGGCGCCAAGGACCCCGGGAGCTGGATGCTGCGCACCCACACCCAGACCGGCGGCTCCCTGCTGACCGCCCAGCAGCCGGAGAACAACATCGTCCGCGCCGCCATCCAGGCGCTCTCGGCGGTTCTCGGCGGGGTCCAGTCGATGGCCCTGTCGTGCTACGACGAGGCGCTGGCCATCCCCACCGAGAAAGCCCAGCAGATCGCGGTCCGGACCCAGCAGATCATCGCCGAGGAGATCGGGGTCACCGACACCGTCGACCCCCTGGCCGGCAGCTACTACGTCGAGCACCTGACCAACGAGCTGGAGCTGATGGCCTGGGCCGAGCTGGAGCGGATCGAGAAGGAGGTTGGCGGCGCGGTCGCGGCGATCGAGAGCGGCTACTACCAGCGGGCCATCCAGGAGGAGTCCTACCGCTTCGAGCGCGAGGTCGAGTCGGGCGCCCGGGTGGTGGTCGGGGTCAACCGGTACCGCACCGAGGAGGAGACCCCGACCGAGTTCTTCCGGGTCGACAACTCCGCCCTGGCCCGGGCCCAGGTCGCCAAGCTGGAGGCGCTGCGGGTCGGCCGCGACGGCCGCGCCGTCGAGGCCGCCCTGGCCGGGCTCCGCGCCGCCGCCGCCGAGGAGTCGGCCGACCTGATGCCCCCGATCCTCGACGCCGTCCGGGCCTACGCCACCCTGGGCGAGATCTGCGGCGTCATGCGCGACGTCTTCGGCGAGTACCGGGCCCTGGCCATCGTGTGATCGAGGGCCCCGGTCCCGAGGAGGACGACGACCCTTGGGCGGACGAGGGGACCCCGCGCCGCCGCGGCCTGCGGGTGGTCCTGGTCAGGTCGACGGCAGTCGTCCTGATCATCGCCCTGCTGCTGGCCTTCCCCCTGGGCTACCTGCTCCAGACCCTGGTCCAGCACCACCGGCCGGACGCGACGCTCTTCGTGGTCGAGGCGGTCGCCTTCGTGGTGATCTGGGCCGCGATCCGGGTGTCCCGCCGCTTCTGACGCCGGCCTAGAATCCGGGCGTAACATCCGGGAACAAGGAGCAAGTGGGTTTGAGGATTCGCATCCGCGCCAGGGCCATTGCGGGTGGCCTGGCCATCGGGGCGCTGGCCGCGTCCGGCACGGCCACGGCCGCGCCCCTGACCTCCACCGCGGCGGCGGCGCTGCCGACGTTCGGGCGCGGGGTGACCCTGGGCGTCCAGGGCTTCGGCTTCGAGCCCAACATCCGCATCGACGGCCTGGGCCGGATCTTCGCCAGCGTCCCCGACACGGCGGCCTCCGGCACCAGCTTCATCTGGCGCTCACTGGACGGCGGCCAGACCTTCAAGTGGGTGCCCGCCGCCGCGCCGCTGACCGGCAAGCTGCCGACCTGCATCGGCGGCGGCGACACCGAGCTGGCCGTCGACACCGCCAACAACCTGTACTTCAACGACCTCACCCTGGCCAACTTCAGCACCGCCCGCTCGGGCGACGGCGGCGTCACCTTCACCCCGCCCAACTGCGTCAGCGCCCCGTCCACGCCGGACGACCGCCAGTGGTACGCCACCGACGGCGACCCCACCAACGGCGGCACCGTGGTGCTGGCCTACAACATCGCCTACAGCCTGGCGCCGGGGCCGGCGTGCTCGACCTCCAACCAGCTGGTCATCGCGCGCTCGCCGGGCCCCGGCGACGTCACCGGCCAGACCGCCGGCGTGACCTTCGGCCCCACCCAGGGGCTGACCGCGGTCGGCAGCTGCGACGAGAACCTGATGGGCGCCGACGAGATCCACGTCTATGGCACCAAGCACAAGGTGTTCGTGCCCCACGACAACATCTCGCTGACCGACATCCGCGTGGCCCGCTGCGACATCGTCGACTTCACCGTCTCCGTCACGGGGTTCACCAACTGCGACGACAAGGTCGTCTCCAGCTTCCCCAACGCCCGCACCGGGGCCAACTTCCCGGTGACCACGATCGACAGGGCCGGCAACATCTACGTGGTCTGGGAGCAGGCACCCTCGCTGCCGGCGAGCACCTCGACGGTTCCCGACCCCAACTGCATCACCGGGACCTTCGGGCTGACCGGCCTGCCGGGCTCGATGGGGCCGTGCGGGACGATCCGGGGCGACTGCGTCCTGATGATGTCGTTCTCCACCGACCAGGGTGACACCTGGAGCACCCCCAGCCAGATCCCCACGCCCGGCCTGCACAACAACGTCTACGCCTGGCCCGCCGCCGGTGACGCCGGCCGCCTGGACATCGCCTGGTACGGTACCCCCTCGGTGCAGGACCCGACCGCCGGCTTCGGCCCGACCGGCGCGGAGGGCGACTGGGGCCTCTACTTCGCCCAGAGCCTGGACGGCGGCCGGACCTGGACGCCCCCCATCCTGGCCACCGAGCATTTCATCCCCCGGGGCCACATCTTCACCCTCCAGGGGCTGGGCAACGATCCCAACCCGCTGGGCCCCAGCCTCGACATCCAGCGCACCGCCACCGGCGACTTCATGCAGATGCGGATCGGCCCCCAGGGTGAGGCCAACATCGTCTACACCGATTCCAACCACGCCACCGAGCTGCTGGGCCACGCCATGTTCGTGCGCCAGAACGGCGGCAGCAGCGTCTTCGCCGCGCCCGCCAAGGCCCAGGTCAACGGCACCCCGGCGGCCACCAACTCGGTCACCGCGCCGGCCGGCAACGCGTCCTTCGACCAGGGGCCGGTGAGCAGCGGCAACCTGCCCAACCTCGACATCCTGGGCTCCTCGGTGTCGATGCCGAACCCTCACACGTACCGCATCAAGATGACGGTCGCCGACCTCACCAGCCTGGCGCCGTCAGCGCTGGCGGGCGGCCCCGACTACGTCTGGCTGACCCAGTGGCAGGTGCCCGAGGGCCGGATCAAGGACGGCTCGGCCCCCAACAGCAACGGCGGCCACGACTACTTCGCCTACATGGAGTCGACCAACGGCGGGACGCCGAGCTTCTACGACGGCGAGAACGCCTTCGTCACCGACGGCGGCACCACCCTGCGCACCTATCCCGGCACCAACACGATCACCGGCAGCTACACCGCGACGGCCCCGGGGGTCATCACCATCGACGTGCCGGTGGCCGACGTGCCGGTGACCAACCCCATCGACCACACGCTCTACGGCGTCACCGCGAGCACCATGACCCTGCCGCTGCCCGCCAACACGGCGGTCGCCGCCAACAGCCTGCCCTCGATCGGGCTCGGCGTCGGCGTGCCCTTCAACCTGATCGACTCCAGCCCCGCCTATGACTTCATCCCCGGCGTCGCGCCGGCGGTCGGCGGCAGCCCGACCCCGGCGGCCGTGCCCAGCCGGGCGCCGCTGCCCAACACCTCGGGTCCGGGCTACGGCGCCCCGGCGGGGCTGCTCCTGCTGCTCGCCGCCCTGGTCGCGATGGGCCTGGTGGTGGCGCTCAGAGGCCGGCGCACGGCCTGAGCCGGGGCGTCAGGCGCCGGCGCGGGGAAGCTGGGCCAGGCGGTCCAGGCCGCGGCGGATGGTCTCCAGCTTCTTGGGATAGCTGAAGCGGACCCGCCGCTCGCCCAGCTCGGGCAGGTGGTAGAAGCTGCTGCCCGGCACGGTGGCCACCCCCAGCGCCTCCACCAGGTGGTTGGCGAAGGTCAGGTCGTCGGGGAAGCCGAAGGCGCTGAAGTCGGCCATCACGTAGTAGGCGCCGGCGGGGGCGGCGCACCCGAAGCCCAGCTCGGTCAGGCCGCCGACCAGGGTGTTGCGGCGCTCACGGTAGTCCGCCAACAGCTTGGCGTAGTAGGCGTCGGGCAGCTCCAGCGCGGCCACGGCGGCCACCTGCAGGGGGTGCGCCGCGCCGACGGTCAGGAAGTCGTGGACCTTGCGGATGGCGCCGGTCAGGTGGGGGTTGGCGATCATCCAGCCGACCCGCCAGCCGGTCAGGCTGTAGGTCTTGGAGATGCCGCTGATGGTGACCGTGCGGTCGTACATCCCGGGCAGCGCCGCCATCCGCACGTGCTCGCCCTCGTAGACCAGGTGCTCGTAGATCTCGTCGGTGATCACGATCGCGTCGTAACGCCGGCAGAGGTCGGCGATCAGCTCCATCTCGGCGCGGCTGTAGACCTTGCCCGTCGGGTTGTTGGGGGTGTTGACCACGATCGCCCGGGTGCGGGGGTTGAAGGCCCGCTCCAGCTCGGCCACGTCGATCCGCCAGTCGGGCTCGTGGAGGGTGACGAAGCGCGGCGCGGCGCCGGAGAGGATGCAGTCCGGCCCGTAGTTCTCGTAGAACGGCGAGAAGACGATGACCTCGTCGCCGGGGTCGACCAGCGAGAGCATGGCGCAGATCATGGCCTCGGTCGAGCCGCAGGTGACGGTGATCTCGCGGTCGGGGTCGATCTCGCGGCCCAGCAGGGGGCCGTACTGCCGCGCCAGGGCGGTGCTCAGCGGCGGGGCGCCCCAGGTCCGGGCGTACTGGTTGTGCCCGTCGCGCAGCGCCGCCACCGCCGCCTCGATCAGCTCGGCCGGGGCGTCGAAGTCGGGGAAGCCCTGGGCGAAGTTGACCGCGTCGGCGCCGTGGAGCTGGACGCAGCGGCGGGTCATCTCGCGGATGACCGACTCCTGGAACTGGCTGGCCTTCTGGGAGACGCTCGTCGCGGTCAGCTGCCGGTCTCCCGCTGGTGGCTCATAGCTGAATGAGGGTAGCCGATACACTGTTCCCTCTGACGCAGGAGTGACCAACATGGCTCAGACCGTTGCCGACGCGACCCTCCACTGGACCGACGACGAGGCCGCCGCGGGGCTCATCGCCACCGACCCGCTGGCGCTGCTGATCGGCTTCCAGCTCGACCAGCAGGTGCCCATGGAGTGGGCCTTCGGCGCCCCCGAGACGCTCCGCCGGCGCCTTGCCCCCCACGCTGCGGGGGCGGCCAACGGGGGCAGGCTCGACGCCACCACCATCGCGGCCATGGAGCCGGCCCAGCTGGAGGCCCTCTACACCGCCAAGCCGCCGCTCCACCGCTACCCCCGGAGCATGGCCCGGCGGGGCCAGGAGCTGGCCCGGATCGTGGTCGACGAGTACGGCGGCGACGCCGGACGGATCTGGGGCGACGGCGCCGACGCCCAGACGGTGGTCAAGCGGATCGCCAAGCTGCCGGGATTCAGCGCCGGCAAGGGCGCGGTGATCGTCGGCGTGCTGGCCAAGCGCCTGGGCCTGCCGCTGGCCGGCTGGGAGAAATTGGCGCCAACTTGGTTCAGCCTGGCGGATGTCGACAGCCCCCAGGCGTTGCAGCATTACCGGGAGCTCAAGCGCGCGGCCAAGAAGGCCGGCCAGTGGCCGCCGGCCCAGACCTGAGGAGAGACCTTGCCTGACCGTATCGAAGCCAAGCTGGCCAAGCTGGGCCTGGAGCTGCCCCCGACTGCCGCGCTGCCCCACGGGGTGGTGCTGAGCTACCGCCGGCTGGTCCGCCACGGCGACGTCGCCTACCTCTCGGGGCACCTGCCCTACCACGGCGACGAGCTCCGCTACACCGGACGGGTCGGCGCCGAGGTGACCCTCAAGGACGCCGCCGCGGCGGCCCGCCAGACCGCGCTCTCGATGCTGCGGACGATCAAGGACGAGCTCGGCGGCCTGGACGCGGTCGAGCGCTGGCTGCAGGTCACCGGGTACGTCAGGGCGGTGCCGGGGTTCACCCAGCAGCCGGTGGTGATCAACGGCTTCACCGACCTGGTGCGCTCCCTCTGGGGGGCGGACAGGCTGGGCGCCCGCTCGGCGATCGGGGTGGCCGACCTGCCCTTCGGCACCCCGGTGGAGGTCGAGGCGACGGTGGTGGTGCGGGGCGCCTGAGGCGGGGAGGGCAAAGGGATGGCGACGAGTGACTCGACGGAGGAGACGGCAGTGACCAACGGCACGATGGAGATCGACGCGGAGACGCCCCGCCAGGGGATCACGATCCGCGAGCTGGGTCCCCAGGAGACCGGCCTGGCCTTCAAGGCCATGATCGCCCTGGGGCGGCGGATCAGGACCAAGTCGCACATGGTCGACCAGATCAACCAGATCCAGCGCCAGGAGGGATACCGGCTGGTGGCCAGCTTCGAGGCGGGCGACACCGACGCCGCCTCGATCGTCGGCTTCCGGGTCCTCCACAACATGGCCTGGGGCCGCTTCATGTACCTCGACGACGTCGCCACCCGCGAGGAGTACCGCGGCCGGGGCCACGGCGGCGCGCTGCTCGACTGGTGCATCGCCTTCGCCCGCCGCCAGGGCTGCGCCGAGATCCACATCGACTCCGCGATGCACCGCGCCGACGCCCACCGGCTCTACGTCAACAAGCGCTTCAACATCGCCTCCCACCACTTCGGGCAGCGCCTGGAGGACTAGCCGGGAATCAGCCGCGCGCGGAGAGCGACCTCCGCGCGCGGCCTCGGCTCAGCTCTGCTGGCTGGCGATGTCCGCCGCGATCGGCAGGCGGACGGTGTTGCCCTGGTAGGTCTGGATCAGCATCACGATCCAGGCCACGATGTAGCCGATGTTGAGGGCGAAGCCGATGATCCCGATGAACCCGATCGTGCTGCCCAGGAAGCCGACCACCACCAGTGCGATGTTCAGGCCGCCGAAGAAGATCAGCGACTGCCAGGCGTGGAAGCGGACCTCCTTGTTCTCCTTCTCGATCAGGATGAAGATCAGGCCGGTCACCCAGGTCAGGGCGTAGCAGAGGGTCTTCTCGGTGCGCAGGTCCATCGCCACGCTCTGGCCGGTCGGGCCGGCGGGTGGCGGCTGCTGGTACCCACCGGGCGGGGGATACTGCCCCGGCGGCGGGGTCCCGGGCGGCGGCGGCGGGTAGGCCGGCGGCTGCTGGGGCGGCTGTGACGGGTCGTAAGGGGGTGTATTGCTCATGAACCCTCCACGAATTCAGATTTCGACTTGGCCCGCAGGTGACGCCACTATAGCGCGCCGCCAGATCGCTTGAACACTGGCCCGGCTCAACCGCCTCCGCCCGCCTGCTGGTCCGCGATGTCGCCCACCACCGGCAGCCGCCAGGGGGTGCCCTGGTAGGCCCGCAGCACCAGGGCCGCCCAGATCACGATGCTGGCCACCCCCAGGGCGATCGAGATCAGGGCGGTGACGAAGGAGGTGCCGGGGTTGTAGGTGCTGCCGGAGATGATCCCGATCAGGAGCAGGAAGACGCGGTTGACCAGGATCAGGGCGACCCCCACGATCAGCCCCTGGAAGGCGTGGAAGCGGATCCGGCGGTCCTCCTTCTCGGTCAGCAGCAGCACCAGCGAGGAGATCGGCATCAGCAGGTAGGCCATCACGCCCTTCATCCGTGGCGACATGTCGATTCCTCCGATTGGGCTGTGGGGCGCGTGACGCGCGTCGCGGTCATCTCGCCAGGTGCTGGGCCAGGCTGAGCCACTGGATACCGGACTGGAGCATGTCGTAGCCCACCCCGGCGGCCGACGAGAAGAACCACTCGAAGGGGCTGTAGCCCCAGCCGAACATCTCGGCGCTGCCGGCCACGATGCCGCCGCCGATCCAGTAGTAGCACTCGTCGCTGACCACCCCCAGCTCGCCGGCCAGTCCCGGCCGGCGCCGGGG
>DASZGP010000209.1:0-2399 GCA_035938695.1 Candidatus Dormiibacterota bacterium
TGGGGCTGGGCTGCCCACCGCCCTCACCGCCGCCGTCGTCGGGCGTGGTGCTGGGGCTGGGATGGGCGCTGGGGGAAGGGCTCGGGGTGCCGCCGCCCTCACCGCCACCGGTCGGGCTGGGGCTGGGGTGCGCGGACGGCGAGGGGCTGGGCGAGCCGCCGGGGTTCGGCGAGGGCGCCGGAGTTCCCGCGCAAGCCCTGGTCCCGCCGTTGGCCCCGGCGATCAGGCGGCCCTGGTCGGAGTAGAAGCTGTTGGAGCCGGCCGGGCCCAGGTGGGTGATGACCGGGCCGCTGACGAAGTCGACCTGGTAGTAGCAGTCGGGCACGGTCACCGACAGGCTGTGGGCGCCGGGCCCGAAGAACCCGGTGGCCTGGCTGAAGACGACCTGCTGGTCCGCGTTGTTGCGGCTGAAGGTCGGCGTGGGGGCCTGGTAGGAGACCAGCGAGAACTGCAGGCTGGGGCAGGTCGCGCCGACCGTGAAGTCGACCTTGACCGAGCCGCCGGGGATCACGACGTCGGCGAGCCTGGCGCTCTGGAGCACGCCGGTGGCGCCGTCGCCGGTGTAGGCCACGCCGCTGAGGGCGCCGGCGCCGGGCAGGCAGGTCGGGCCGGGGGTCGGGGCCGGCGTGCCGCCGTCACCGCAGTCGACCCAGAAGGTCTTGTGCTTCTGGGGGTCCTGGCTGTACTGCAGCTTGAAGTGGTAGCCCTGCTTGTTGACCGGCGCCTCGCCGTTGGCCTTGGCGGCGTCGATCAGCTCGTGGACGTCGATGTACTGATGGTCGTAGGGTGTCGGGTTGGTCGAGCGCGAGAGCAGGTTCTCGGTGCCGCCGACCCTGCCGTCGTAGGCGGTGTGGACGCTGCCGGTCCGGGGGTAGTCCTGCTTGCCGGAACCGCTCGGGGACCAACCGTCGATGGTGAAGTCGCCCTGGCCGTCGGCCAGCTTGTCGCCCCAGATGTTGATGTTGGCGCAGGCGAGATGGGGGTCCATCTCGTGGCCGGGGCCGGCCGAGGCGCCCACGGTGTCGAGCCAGACGTCGCCGGCGTTGCCGCCGGTGCTGACGGTGAAGGTCTTGTCGGACTCCTGCGGCGAGACGCCGGAGACGTCCGCGACGTGGACCTTGTAGCTGCCCTCGGGCAGGCTCAGGGGGCCCTCGGTGAAGTCGTAGCCCTGGCCCTTGGCGTCCCGCTGGCCGTGCCAGGCGGTGCCCTTGACGGTCTTGCCGCCGGCGTCGGTGACGCTCAGGGTGCCGGCCGAGTCGACCAGGTGGAAGCCGTGGATGTAGGTGCCGTCGGGGCTGGAGGTGAAGGTGGTGTCGGCGATGCCCTCGTTGCCCGCCGCGCTGGCGTCGACCGTGACCACGCCCAGGTTGCTGGGCGCGGGACAGGCGAAGATCGCCGCGGGGGAGAGGAGCATGCCGGCGACGAAGATGGCGTTGCCGGCGCGCAGGGCCCGGCGCTTGCCACGCTGCGGGCGCTTCGCGCGGGTGGTCAGGAAATAGCTCACTGCTGATACCTCCAGGTGCCGAGGGTGATGGCGCGCATCGGGGTCACCCTGGCGCGACGGCGGCGGATCACGATCATCAAAAGGGCGTTGAGGGCGGCCCAGCCGAGGATCAGGACGATCCGGAAGGCGGCGCCCGAGCTGGGAGCGGGGGTGCTGGCGATGGCCTTGACGGCCGCGGTCTGGGCCAGGCCGACCTCCAGGTTGCCGGCCGGGGAGACGCTCATCGCGACCCCCATGACCTGCTGCCGGGGGGCGAAGGCGCTCGACGCCGGGGCGCCGGCCGGGCCCTGGGGGGCCGGGGCCAGGACCATCCGGGAGGCGATCGCGGGGTGCGATGCGGGGACCAGGCCGGCGGGCAGCGCGACGCCGCCGAGCAGGCCGGTGACCGTGGCCGCGACCTTGGCGACCGGGGCGCTGGCGGTGACCGGGGCGGCGACGGGGCCGGCGGTCACCTTGGTCGCCGTGTCGCCGGTCTTGGCGGTGGCGGTCCCGCTCGCGGTGCTCTGGGTGTCCTTGCCGGTGGCCTTCGGGGCGCCGTCCTTGGCCCCGCCGCCGGTGGACTGCGCGGCGCCGGTCTGGTCCTGGTTCTCAGCCGAGCCCTGGCTCCCGCTCCGGCCCTTGCCGTGCCGGTGCTGATCGCGGTGGCCGTCCGAGGAGCTCGACTGGCTGCTCTGGTCGGCGTTGTGGCGATCGGCGGCGAAGCTGACGGTTCCGGCGCTGAGCGCGACGCTGGCGGCGAGGCCGAGGGTGACGAAGAGGCGAGCGGTGGCCAGGCGTCGCGTGGTGCGTTCGGAGCGGGAGTTGTTTCTCATCGACGGTGTAACGAACCCCACCCCCCACACTTGCGAGCCCTGCACAGATGTGACACGGCTGACACAACCGGTACCGTGCGACG
>DASZGP010000210.1:0-7265 GCA_035938695.1 Candidatus Dormiibacterota bacterium
AGGCCCTGGCGCGGGCGGCGGCGTTCGTCAGCCCCAGCCGCGAGGAGGGCTGGGGGATCGCCGTCTCCGAGGCCCTGGAGGCCGGCACCGAGGTCGTCTGCTTCGACCTCCCGGTGTACCGCGAGGTCCATCCCTCCGAGCGCCTCCACCTGGTGCCGACCGGGGACGTGGCGGCCTTCGCCCAGACCCTGGTCGAGGTGCTCCGCGGCGAGGCGCCGCCCCGCAACGCCACCGCCCCGGACGGCGCCGACGCCCGCCGGCCCCGGACCTGGGAGCAGATCGCGGCCAGCGAGCTGCTGATCATGGGCGCCGTCATGCCCGGCCGGCCGTGACCTCCAACGCCAGCTTCCTGCGGGCCATGATCCCCCAGCGCCTGCGCACCGAGATGATGCGCCGCCTCGGCCACATCGAGCGCTTCCGGCGGCTGGTCGAGATCACCGCCGAGATCGACGTGATGCGGGCGGAGATGGCCGGGACGGGGGCCGCCCAGCCCTGGACCGAGTTCACGGCCGGGCTGCCGACGGCGGGGATGACCGAGCGGGTGGTGGAGATCCCCTGGGTGCTCTCGCGCTACCGGGGCGAGCAGCGCGTCCTGGACATCGGCCCGGCCTACGCGGTGACCTGGTACCTGCGCCACCTCGCCGGCCTGGGCATCCCCGAGCTCCACGGCGTCGACCTCCGGCCGGTGCGGATCAGGGGGATGCGCACCGCCACCGCCGACGTGCGCCGGCTGCCCTACCCCGACGCCGGGTTCGACCTGATCCTCTGCGTCTCGACCATCGAGCACATCGGCACCGCCACCGACGACCAGTACGGCGCCGAGGCGGCCAGCGACCAGGCCGGCGACGTCCAGGCGCTGGTCGAGATGGGCCGGGTGCTGCGGCCGGGGGGCCGGATCCTGATCACCGTGCCCTTCGGCAGGCGGCAGGACCTGCCCTGGATGCGCCAGTACGACCTGCCCCGCTGGCGGGAGCTGCTGGCGGCCGGCGGCTTCGGCGCCGAGGAGGCCGCCCTCTACCGCTACGACCGCGCGTCGGGCTGGCACCTGGCGGGAGCGCCGTCCGGGGCCGAGACCAACGGCTATCAGGACGACCAGGCCCTGGCGGCGACGGGGGTGCTCTGTGCGACCCTGGTGCGCGTCACCGGCGCCTGACCCCGGCCGGCCGAGCCCGAGGACCTGATGGCCCGGTTCGCGGCGCTGGTCAAGGCCCACCCCGGGTGGGCCGTGTTCGTCGTCGCCTGCCTCTACGCGGCCGCCGTCACCTGGCCCGTGCCGGTGCACATGTGGACCATGATCTACGGCCTGCCCGGCGACTCCACGGGCACGGTCTTCGGCTACTGGTCCTGGGTCCACGCCCTCCAGAGCGGCCACAGCGTGTTCAGCAACGACTCGGTCGGCGCGCCGCTGGGGTCGGGCATGGAGGGCAACCCCTACTTCGTGGTCCAGTTCGTCGCCCACCTCCTGCTGACCTTCGTCGTCGGCCCGGTGGCCTCCTACAACCTGGGCATCCTGAGCAGCTTCCCGCTGACCGCGGTGGTCACCTTCTGGCTGGGCCGCGAGCTGGGCTTCACCCGGCTCGGCGCGGCCTTCGCCGGCCTGGCCTTCGCCTTCGTCCCGATCCACGTCGAGAAGGCCATGGGCCACGAGATGCAGACCCACATGGAGATCTTCTCGGCGGTGCTGCTGTTCGGCGTGCGCTGGTGGAAGGCGGGCCGCCGCCGCGACCTGGTCTTCATGGGCCTCGGCGGCGGGCTGGCGATCTGGTCCGATCCCTACATGGCCTACATCACGGCGTTCATGATCGCGGCCTTCTTCGCCGTCAGCCTGGCCACCCGGCGGCGGCCGGGGGAGGGCTTTGGGCGCAGCCTGGGGGTGCACGCGGTCGCCGCCCTGGCGATGCTGGGGGTGGTCGCGCTGTTCCTGCCGGCCGCGGTGCTCATGGCCCACCGTCCGGGCACCGGCAGCTACGCCGCGGCGATCAGCAGCAGCGTCTCCGACCTGCACCGCACCATGGCCGAGATCGAGGTCTACTCGGCCCACTTCCACGACTACGTCCTGCCCTGGGAGGAGAACCCCTGGGTGCCGGCCACCGTCAAGGCCCTGGAGCAGGCCAACCTCCACGGCAGCAACTTCACCGAGTCGTCGCTCTTCCTGGGGTACACGGTGATGCTGCTGGGGCTGGTCGGCCTGGTCCTGGGCCGGCGCCGGCTGCCCATCGCCCTGGGCCTGGGGCTGATCGCCGTCGGCTACTGGTTCTCGCTGCCGCCGACCATCCCGCTGGGGCCGCTGACCCTCCACGCCCCCTCGTACTACCTGTCCTCGATCGCGCCGGTCTACCGGGTCTACTCGCGCTTCGGCTTCCTGGTCCTGCTGGGGGCGTGCCTGCTCGCCGGCCTCGGCTTCACCGCCGTCCAGGAGCGCCTCTCGGGGGTCCGGGTCCGGCGCTGGGGCTGGCTGGCGATCATCCCCTTCGTGACCATCGCGCTGGAGTTCCACAACTTCCCCCCGACCTACACCTACGCCATCTTTCCCGCCCCGGCCGAGTACCAGTGGCTGCTGGGGCAGCCGCGGGGTATCGTCGCGGAGTACCCGATGTGGCCCTGGGGACCGATCGAGGAGATCCTCAACCGCAACTACAGCCTCTACGTGATGTTCCACCACCACCCGGTGCTCAACGGCGCGGCCGTCGGCGGCGCCGCCTGGAACGCCTACCCCACCCTGGAGCGCTACGACGACCCGGCGGTGGTGGCCCGGCTGCGCCGGCTCGGCATCCGGTACGTGCTGGTCCACGTGGACTGGTACCGGCGGATCACGGCCGACGCGACCCCCGCCTCGGTCCCCGGCCTGGAGTACGTCGACACCATCGACGGGACCCTGCTCTTCCGGGTCAGCGGCGTCACCGGGGCATGAACCGCGAGCTCTCGGTGATCGTGCCGGCCTACCGGGAGGGGGCGCGGATCCACGACAACCTGCGCCACCTGATCGAGGAGCTGGAGCCGCTGGGGCTGGACTACGAGGTCCTGGTGGTCTCCGACGGCAACCAGGACGACACCGTGGCCGAGGCCGAGCGGGTCGGCTCGCCCCGGGTCAGGGTGCTGGCCTACGAGGTCAACATGGGCAAGGGCTTCGCCCTGGGCTACGGGGTGCGGCACTCCGAGGGGGAGCTGGTGACCTTCATCGACGCCGACATGGAGCTGCACCCCAAGGAGATCAGGGCCTTCATCGAGATCCTCAAGGCGGGCGACCACCAGGTCGTGGTGGGCTCCAAGCGGCACCCCTCCTCGCAGGTCCACTACCCGCTCCTGCGCCGCCTCCAGAGCCGCGCCTACCAGCTCCTGATCAGCGTCCTCTTCGACCTCGCGGTCACCGACACCCAGACCGGCCTCAAGCTGTTCCGCCGCGAGGTCCTGATGGACGTGGTGCCGCGCCTGGCGGTCAAGCGCTTCGCCTTCGACCTCGAGCTCCTGGCCGTGGCCCACCATCGCGGCTTCCGGCGGGTGGCCGAGGCCCCGGTGCACCTCGACTACCAGTTCTCCAGCACGGTCAACCTGCGTTCCGCCTTCCGGGCCCTCTGGGACACCATGGCGATCTTCTACCGGCTGCGCATCCTGCGCTACTACGACCGGGCGCCGGGCACCTGGCCGGCCCCGGAGCTGCGCGGCCAGGGCGGGCCCGACCGCCCCCGCTGAGCGCTTGCGGATCCTCTTCCTCAACTGGCGCGACATCCGGCACCCGCGACACGGCGGCGCCGAGGTGTACAACCACGAGGTCTGCCGCCGGCTGGTGGCCGCGGGCCACCGCGTCGAGCTGTTCACCGCCGCCTTTCCCGGCGCGCTCCCGGAGGAGGAGATCGACGGCGTCAGGATCGTCCGGCGGGGCCGGCAGTGGACCGTCCACCTCCGGGCCTGGCTGCGCTACCGGCGGCGGGCCCGGGCCGACTTCGACGTGGTGGTGGAGGAGATCAACACCCTGCCCTTCTGGTCGCCGCTGTGGGCCGGAATCCCCACCGTGCTGGTGATCCACCAGCTGGCCCGCGAGGTCTGGTGGTACGAGAGCCGCCAGCCCCTGAGCACCGTCGGCTACCTGGCGGAGAGGTATTACCTGCGCCCTTACCGCCGGGTCCCGGTGGTTACCCTCTCGCGGTCGACCAGCGACGACCTGCGCCGGCTCGGCTTCCGCGGCCCGGTCGAGCTGCTGCCGCCGGGGGTGAGCTGGCCGGAGGCCTGGCAGCGGCCGGCGCCGGCGGTCCCGACCTTCGTCTACCTCGGCCGCCTGGCCCCCTCCAAGCGGGTCCACGAGATCATCGAGGCCTTCGCCCTGGCCCGCCGCGCCCTGCCCGGGGCCCGGCTCCGGCTGATCGGGTCGGGCCCCCCGGGCTACACCGCCCGCCTCGCCGCGCTGGCCGAGCGCCTCGGGGTGACGGCCGGCCTGGAGCTCAGCGGCCGCCTCGACGAGGACCGCAAGTTCGAGGCCCTGGCCGGCGCCACCGCGATCGCCATGGCCTCGGTCCGGGAGGGCTGGGGCATCGTGGTCTCGGAGGCCGGCGCGGTGGGCACGCCGTCGGCCGTCTATGACGTGGCCGGGCTGCGCGACTCCACCGTCGACGGGGAGACCGGGCTGGTGGTGCAGCCCCGTCCGGAGGCGCTGGCGGCGGCGATGTGCCGGCTGGCGCTCGAGCCCGGGCTCCGGGAGCGGCTGGCGGCGGGGGCCATCGCCTTCTGCCGGCGGCTGAGCTACGAGGACGTGGCCGCCGGCTTCCAGCGGGTGCTGGCGGAGGCCGCCGGGGACCGGGCCTGACTCAGGCGGCCCGGCTCAGCGCCGAGCCGAGCGCCGGAAGCGCCCGGCCAGGCCCCGGCGATACCAGCGCAGGTAGTGGGGGATCCAG
Source organism: Candidatus Dormiibacterota bacterium (assembly GCA_035938695.1). Taxonomy (GTDB): domain Bacteria; phylum Chloroflexota; class Dormibacteria; order DASZGP01; family DASZGP01; genus DASZGP01. The sequence goes on from DASZGP010000210.1 coordinate 4,887, forward strand.
CGGCGCAGGTCGAAGCGGCTCTCGCCGGCGGTGCGGTCGCGCCAGGTGGTCGGCACCTCCGTGACCCGCATCCCCAGCAGGTGGGCCTTGACCGTCAGCTCGATGCCGATCTCGAAGCCGCCCTCGGACTCCAGCTCGACGGCATCCAGGAGCCGGCGGCTGTAGAGCTTGAAGCTGTTGGTGGGGTCGTGGGTGGGGAGCCCACCCAGCCAATGCAGGGAGAGGCCGGCGGTCCGCGACATGGTGCGCTTGAGCAGCGGCCCGCCCTCCTGGCGGCCGCCCCGCATGTAGCGCGAGCCGGCGACCACGTCGGCGCCGGCGGCGGCCAGGGCGTACATCGCGTCGACCGTCGCCGGGTCGTCGGAGCCGTCGGCCATGGTCACCAGCACGTGGGGCGCGGCGGCGGCGCGCAGGCCCGCCTTGAGAGCGTTGACCACCCCCCGGCCGAGGTCGTTCCGGTATCCCCGCAGCCCGGGAATCTCGGGCCGGAGCCGCTCCACCACCGGCACCGTGGTGTCCTCCGGGAAGTCGTAGACCACCAGGATCTCCAGGGGCCGGACGGTGACCCGCTGGGCCAGCCCGCGCAGCGTGGGGACGACGTTCTCCCCCTCGTTGTAGACCGGGACCACGATCGACAGGGCCGGGCCGGCGCCCACCGCCATCAGATCCGGCCCGCCCGGACCTCGTCCCTGATCCAGGGGATGACCTCGTCCAGCATCTCGTTGAGGCTGGTGGTGGCCTCGTAGCCCAGCACCTCCCTGGCCTTGCGCACGTCGGGCACGCGCATCTGGACGTCGTGCTCGAAGGGCGGGTCGTGGACCAGGCGCAGCGGCGCGTCGGGGCCCTTGATCTTGCCCCACACGACCTCCGCCAGCCGGGCCACGGTGGTCGACTCGGCGGTCGAGATGTTGAAGTCCTGGTTCAGCGCGGCGGGGTGCTCGACGCAGGCCCGGATGCCCCGGGCCAGGTCGCCGCCGTAGGTGTAGTGGCGGACCTGGCCGCCGTCGCCGAGGACGTGGAGCGGGTCCTGGCCCTTGAGCACCTTCTGGACCAGGTCGGGGACCACGTGGCTCATGGCCAGGGCCACGTTGCCGCTCATGATGGCGCTGTCGCGCAGGGCCCGGCGCTCGCCGATGCCGACGCAGTTGAAGGGTCGCACGATGGTGTAGGGCAGCTGGTACTGCTCGAAGGCGCCGCGGGCGAAGTACTCCACCGCCAGCTTCTGGAAGCCGTAGGTGCTGACCGGCGGCGGGCTGGTCCGCTCCGCGCCCTCCGGGGTGGGGAAGACGGTGGCGCTCTCGAAGACCATCGAGCTGGAGAGCACGGTGACCTTCCGCAGGGAACCCTTCCGGAAGGCGGCGATGGCGGCGTCGAAGGTCGAGGCCAGGATCCGTTCGTTCTCCGCCAGGAGGTCGTAGGCGAACTCGTGGAAGTAGCTGATGCCGCCGATCATGGCGGCCCCGGCGACGAGGTGGTCGCAGTCGGCGGCCAGCTCGGCCATCAGGTCGGCGTCCTTGGCGTCGCCGCGCACGAAGCGGTAGTTGGGGTGGCCGTCGTAGCTGCGCTGGACCTCGCCGTACTTGCTGAAGTTGTCCAGCCCCACCACCTCGTGGCCGGCCTCCAGCAGCTCCGGCACCAGGTAGCCGCAGATGAAGCCCGCGGCTCCGGTCACCAGGGTCCTCATGCCGGCGTCCCGGAGCCGGGGCGCGGGGCTCCCGCGAAACCCGACGCTGGGGGTGCGGTCCTCAAAGCCGGATGCCGGAGCCCGTGACGCCCCAGATGTCGACCACCTCGCGGCCGTCGAGGTCGAGGTCCCGGTAGCGCCGGTGGGGGGCGGCGACCACGAAGACGTCGGCGTGCTCCAGCACCTCGGCCTCCGAGACCAGGCTGGGATCGGGGACGTAGGGGTCGGTGCAGAGCACCCGCGCGCCCTTGAACGCGGCCAGCTTCTTGAGCTTGTAGCTGAGCGAGGTGCGGGCGTCGTCCGACTCGCCCTTGAAGGCCATGCCCAGGATGCCGACGGTGCGGCCGGCCAGCGGCCGGCGCTTCTGCAGGGTCTCCACGATGTAGCCCGGCAGGCCCTCGTTGATCTGCATCGCGGCGTGGCCGATGGGGAAGTGGTCGGAGGTGAAGGCGGCCAGCTGCATGGTGTCCTTGAGCAGGCAGGGGCCGGCGGCGAATCCGGGGCCGGGCAGGTCGGCGGCGCGGGCGTAGTTGTGGCGGACGGCGTGGAGCACCGCGCCGTAGTCCAGGCCGGCGCTGTGGGCGATCTGGAAGAACTGGTTGGCGACGGCGAACTTGACGTAGCGCCAGGTGTTGGTCAGGAGCTTGGCCAGCTCCGCCTCCTTGGGGGTGGTCCTGAGCACCTCGACGCCGAGG
>DASZGP010000211.1:0-1788 GCA_035938695.1 Candidatus Dormiibacterota bacterium
CTGGTCGATGTCGCCCGAGCCCAGTGCCTGTTCAGGCGACATGTATGCCGGCGTGCCCATCACGGCCCCCACCTGGGTCATGAAGCTGGTCTGCGCGGCCAGCAGCTTGGCCAGGCCGAAGTCGGCCACCTTGCAGGTGCCCTCGGCGGCGATGAGCACGTTCTCGGGCTTTAGGTCGCGGTGGACGATGTCGTGCTTGCTGGCGTAGCTCAGGGCGGCGGAAACCTGGCGGACCGCCTCCAGGGACGACGGGACCGAGAGCCCGCCGGCGCGCCATAGGCGGCCGAGGGTCGGCCCGTCAACGTACTCCATGACCAGGTACAGGTCGTCGCCGGCGTCGGCCATGTCATAAACGGCGACGATGTTGTCGTGCGCCATCCGGGCCAGGGCGCGGCCCTCGCGCCGGAAGCGTTCCAATGCAGTGGAGCCCTGTTGCGAAGCTCCGCGCAGCTGCTTGACCGCCACCGGCCGGTCGAGTGACAGCTGCTGGGCCAGGAAGACCCGACCCATGGCCCCCCGGCCCAGCTCGCGCGTGAAGGCGAAACCGGCCAGGTCGGGAAGGGACGCCGTGGGCCTACCCGGAGCTCAGAGCCCGAGCGGTGCGATAGGGGCCGGCTTGAGGGGCGCCGGCAGGGGCAGCGGCCCCCCGGTGAGCCCACCGACGACACCGTTGACGCTGGAGCAGGCGCCGCTGAGGACGCCGGGGAGGGGCTGGGGCAGCTGGTTCTGACCCGGCACCACGGTGCATTGCGCCGACGGCGGGGGTGGTGGCGGAGGCGGAGGCGGAGGTGGAGGTGGTCCGGCGCCGGGGCCAGTCGGGCCGACACCGCCACCGCCACCGCCGCCACCGCCGCCGTTGCCGCCGGTCGAACCCGGGGTCGACTGGGTCGTCCCCGCGGCGACAACCCCGGTGGACGCAATCGGAGCGTTGGTGATCTGCAGCGACAGCACCTGGCCGTCTTGCTGGACCAGTTGGCGGTCAACCTTCTCGATGCGGATGATGTCCACCGCCGGCGGGGTGTTGGCCGCCACCTCGCGCGCCTGGACCGAGTTGGTGCCGGCGTTGTGGCTGAGGCCGTAGATGGTGCCCGCCACCAGGAGCGCGGCGATGCTGCCGGCGCCAACGACCATGCCGATGCCACTGATGCCGGCGCCCGCCAGCGCCACCCCGGGCAGGACGGCGAGGACCAGCTTCTTGATCGATGAGCGCTCCTCCCAGTCCTCGCCGAAAGCGGCGACCGCGGTCGCCTCGAGCTCGACGAGGAACTCGTCGGCGCTCTGCTGGCGAGCGGCAGGCGTCTTGGCCAGGGCCTTCTTCAGCATCACGGAGATGCCCTCGGGGAGGTCGGGGTTGATGTCGGCGGCTTTCGGCGCGGCCTCGACGGCGTGCATCCGCATTACCGCGCGGGCGCCGTCGGCGACGAACGGCGGCCGGCCGCAGAGCAGCTCGAAGAGCATGACCCCGCAGGAGTAGATGTCGGTGCGGTGGTCGAGCTTGCGCCCCCGCACCTGCTCCGGGCTCATGTAGACGGCCGTCCCGGTTGGCATGCTGTCGAGCTCGGCCTCCCCGACCGCCACCGCCTGGCCGAAGTCACCCAGCTTGGAGACACCGTCCTGGTCGACGAGGACGTTCTCGGGCTTGACGTCGCGGTGGACCAGGCCCATGGCGTGGGCCCGGCTCAGGCCCATGAGGGCGCCTTTGAGCACCCCCAGGCTCTGCTCCGGGCGGAAGCGGCCGGCGCTCTGGACGACCTCCCGCAGGGAGGCACCGTCGATGAACTCGGACAC
>DASZGP010000212.1:0-6062 GCA_035938695.1 Candidatus Dormiibacterota bacterium
GGTGATGGCCCCGGAGTACGTGGTGCCCGGTGTGGTGTCGGCGCCGCTCAGCGTCTGCGACGCGGTACCGGCGGCCGCGTTCGGTCCGCTGTTGAGCGCGTTGGCGGTTGGCGCCTGGTCCACCGAGACGGTGAACTTCGAGAAGGGGATGTAGCTGCCGGCGCCGGCGGCGAAGTAGAGGTCGGTCGACGCCATGGTCACGCTCGACGCGGTGGCGGTGTTGAGGGTGTCGGTCCAGCCCAGGCTGCCGAGGTTGATGGCCGCGGTCGAGGCGCCACCGACCAGGGTCGGCAGGCTCAGGCCGGCCGGCGCCGTGACGCTCAGCACGCCGGCGGCGCTGGTGCCGCTGAGCGTCTGGGTGCCGCTGCCGGTGGCCGCCAGCGCCTGGGCCGACCCCATCAGAATCAGGGCGCCCGCCATGGCGGCCCCCGTCGCCAGGCCCAACGGGCGATTGGTCAAGGTCAGGAATGAGGCGTTGTGGAACATGGTGGTGTCTCCTCGCGCGTGATCGCGCCGCTGAGCCTGAAAGCTCTGGTCACATCGTCGCGACCCCACGTCGGGCGCGCCAACCGCCGAACACACGGGATCGCGCCCCTCCATGCGTAGGGCAGCCGGGTCGCGGATCATCGGGCCGTGAGCACCAGGCGCGCGCCACCGTCGCAGGTCAGCAGCACCAGGGGCGCCTGCCAGTCGAAGATCTCGAACAGGCTGCCGACCGACATCACCCGCCGCGCGTCGACGTGGTACGTCCGGCCGCCGTAGACCAGCGCCTCGCCGGGCTGGAGCTGGAAGAAAACGGCGCCGGCGCCATAGTCGTGGGCCATCAGCATGGTGCCCCCGTGGTAGCAGGCGTCGACGTAGATCCGGGCGCTCGGCAGGGGCGTCGCGCCGGTGCAGTCCCGGTAGGTGCCGGCGGCGACCAGGGTCAGCAGGGCTGGAGGCCGCTGGGGGATGGGAGTCGCCGGGGCCGGGGTTGGGGCGCGCGGAACGGCCGGCGTGGAAACGGCGGGCGCGGTGGCGGCCGAGGGGCTGGGTGGCGGTAGCGGCCTGGCCGGGGTCGCCGGAGGGCTGGCAGCGGACGCCGGAGGGGTGCTGACGGCGGGTTCAGGCACGAAGGCCGCCGCGGTGCCGATCCCGGACAGTCGAGGGCTGGCGCCCACTGGAGTCGGGGTGAGCAGCGCCAGCGCCGCCGCGCCGCCCAGCGCCAGCCAGACGAGGCGGGCCGCTCGGCGGCCGCGATGCTTACGGGTGGGGATTCGAGCGTCGCTGACCATTCCGCTTCACAGCGTCTCGTCCGGCGACGGAATCGAGAACTGCCGTTCGGATGGGCCGGGCCCATCCGAACGCGCCCCTCGTCTCCCCTCAATTCGGAGGGCGGGCTCGCGCAGCCCGCCCGGTGGAGACGCCCCCTACGGATTCCGCCGCGCGGCGCTGATCCGCAGACCGGCCAGGAGGGCGCCGAGGGCCCCGACGGTCGCCACCGGCCACCACGGGAAGCCGGGCTGCGGTGGCGGGCCACCCCCGGTCTGCCCCAGTCCGACCGGCGGTGTCGAGCCGGGTGGGGACGGGGTCGTGGTGGTGGTGCTCGTCGTGGTGCAGGTCCCGGCCGGTGGGGTGATGCGGTTGGTGTCGAGGGTGAGGGCGCCGTTGCGGGCCAGGGCGCGTCCGGTGAGGATGTTGGCGCCGGTGACCATGGTGATGCTGGTCAGCGCCATCAGGTTGCCCTGGAACTGGGTCGCCGAGCCCAGCGTGGCCGAGCTGCCGACCTGCCAGAACACCGCGCAGGCCTGGGCCCCGTTGGTCAGCAGCACGGCGGAGTTGCTCGCGGTGGTCAGCGTGCTGCCGATCCGGAAGACGAACACGCCGTTGCCGTTCAGGGTCAACGGGCCGGTCAGCTGCGCCGAGGAGCTGTAGGTGTAGACCCCGGGGGTGAGGTCCTTGCCGCCGAGGTCCTGACCGGTGAGGTCGGAGGTCGACGGCGAGCTGGCGGCGTCGTCATAGGCCGTCGTCAGGTCGTTCTTGGCCTGCAGCGCCACGGCGTCGGCGACGTGCTTGACGCCGGTGACGGTGCCCGGTGGGAATCCGGTCACCGCGGTGCCGGCATGGAGTCCCAAGTCGCCGGTGATCACCGAGGAGCCGGTGTTGGTGATCGTCGAGCCCGCCAGGACCGCGAAGTTGAGGGCCGTGCCCAACCTCGGCTGGGTGGCCGCGGAGGCCGCCGCCGGCCACCCGCCGGCGATGGCCGCGGCCACCCCGACGAGCACCGAGACCGTCCGGCGGCGGTTCGACCCGCGGGCTGCGTCGATCACCGCCGTGGCACCGTGGCCGGGACGTCCACTGGCGCCCTTCCTTCGCGGCGCCCGATCCGGGTCACGAGACCGACCGCGCGCCCCTGGGGGCGGTGATCAGCTTGACCAGCGCGACCAGGCCCCAGCCGGCGAGGGCGTAGATCACGATCGCCACCAGCGCGGCGACATCGAAGGTGCTGCCGGCCCCGGAGGTGGCGGGGAAGATCGCTCGGAATGGGGCCACCAGGGCATCGGTCAGGCCATACATGAAGGCCACGAAGCCCGACTGCAGCGAAGCCCCGAGGAGCTTCAGCACGAACCTGATGGCGATCAGGATGGTGACCAGGCTGGTCACGAACCAGATGACCTGGACGGCTCGGTAGTTGTGCGTCGCCGGTTCGACCTGGGTCATCACCGGTGAGACGCCGGCGGCCGACGTTTCCACCACCGTGCGACTTGCGGGAGGGGGAACCTGGATCTCAGTTGTCATGGGGCCAACCTCTGGTGAGTCGATCGCGACTGTCAATGCCAAGTCCTGGCCGGTGCCGGTCAGTCGGTGGCGCAATACGAGCCTGAGTCGGTGGCCATAACAATTTCAGCAACCCCCATCGTCCCGCGGGTGCAGCTCCTGGACCTTGAGGTCCCAGTACTGGTGGCGCTGGCGGAAGCGCTCCACCTGGGAGGCGATCACCGGTACGTTGGTCAGCTCGACCTCCCGCCGCACCGTGGGCGATTCCGCGGCCATCAGCTCCTGGACCCGCTCCATCACCTTCTCCTCCATGGCCAGGATCTCGCCGTAGACCCTGGTCCAGAAGAGCGCCTGCTCCAGCGACGCGGTGCCGAGGTCGGCCTCACCGTCCATGAGCTGGTCGGGATCGCCGCCGCGACTCGCGGCGGTGATCTCGGGTCGCACCGGGGCGCCGCCTGTCCTGCCCATACGTCCATTGATGCGGCAGCCTCCATAACAAGCTCAGCAACAAGGGGCGACCGCCTACAATCTCTCGCGGACGGGGGAAGCGAAGAATGGCGACACGTACGACCACCAAGGGGTCCGCGCCTCTCGAGGGAGAGGACATCGAGACTGAGCACTGGGAGGACGCGCGGCATTGGCTGAGCGTCTACTCCGACCTTCTCCGCTTCAAGGAAGGGCTGTTGGGACGGGTGGCGCGCGAGCTGCCCAAGCTGCCGCCGGCCGCCCAGAAGGCGGCGGCCGAGGACCTGACGATCATCGAGCGCCAGATGGAAGGCTACCGGGGGCGCCTCGACCTCTGGTACAGCCGGGTCTGGGACCTGCAGGGCCTCTGGATCGACCCCGAGGGCCGGACGGTCAGGCACCGGGGCCGCGAGGCGGCGCTGACCCGGCGCGAGCACCAGCTGCTGAAGTTCCTGCTCGACCATCCCCACCGGTACTACACGGCGGCGCAGATCCTCGACTCGGCCTGGGCCGACCCGGCCCTGTTTCCGGAGGAGGTCAGGAACTACGTCCAGCGGCTGCGCCGAATCCTGAAGCGGCTCGACATCCCGGCCCAGGTCGTCAACCGCCCCAAGCAGGGGTATTCGCTGGTGTTCGACGGCACGGCCGCGGCGGCGGCAACCTGACGCAGCGCCGCCTGACCCGGCCCTCCTAAGGCGGAGCTAGGGCCGCGGCGCGCCCCCGGCGTGGGCGGCGAGCCAGGTGGCGATGCGGTCGAAGAGTCCCGTCGCCAGCCGGCCGGCCCTGGCGTCGTCGCCGCCCGGCGGGTTCTCCAGCAGGCCGTGGTCGACGCCGGGCAGCACCTGGACCTCGAAGTTGGGCCGCGCCAGGCCATGGAGGATCTCGGTGTTGAGCGCGGTGGGGACGTTGTGGTCGATCTCCCCGTTGAGCCAGAGGACCGGCTGGGTGGTGGCGGCCAGGACCGGGGCCGGGTCGTAGCCGCCGCCGCTGGCGCGGAGCTCGGCCATGATGCTGGGCGCGGGACGCGGGCTCGAGCCGGCGGCCAGGTCGGCCCACAGCCCCTGCTGGCCGACGCTGACGGCGGGGCCGCTGACCAGGACCGCGAAAGCCGCCGCCGGGAACCGCCGCAGCGCCAGCGGCACGACCCAGCCGCCCTGGCTGCCGCCGTGGTAGCCGACCCGGTGGGGGTCGACGCCGGGCCAGGCGGAGAGGAAGCGCAGGGTGGCGGCGGCGTCGTCGGCGTAGATCCCGAGGTTCTCGGCGGTGGCGGCCTCGCCCGGGTAGGCGCCCGTCGACCGGCCGTTGCCGCGCTTGTCGTAGGCCAGCACGGTGAAGCCCAGGTCGGCGTAGAGGCCGACCCAGAGGCCGTAGTCGATGCGCGGCCCGTAGCCCGAGCCGTGGACGATCACGATCCCGGGATGCGGTCCTGGGCCGAGCGGCTCGGTGACCGTGGCGGCGAGGTCGGCGCCCTGGGCGTGGACCGTCACGTCGGTCTCCTTGAAGGGCAGGCGGGCCGCCGCCAGTGGGGTGCCGCGCACCGGGGTCTCGGTCAGCCGGTCGGCGCGCGGGCCGGAGAGGTGGAAGGCGACGTCGGCCTGCCGGGGCCGCTCGACCTGGAACGCCGGGCCCACGGTGAAGTGGTCGGCGCCGGCGTAGAGCTGGCGGATGGTGTCGTCGGCGAGGTTGAAGAGGTGGCCGTGGCCGTTGACCACCAGCGTCACCCCGCCATCGGTGCGGTAAGCGCCCACGTAGGGGTCGAAGCTGACCGGCGGGGGCGAGGCGGCCGGCGGGGTGGGGGAGGTCGCCGGTTGGGCGGTGGCGCAGCCGGCGGCCGTGGCGACGACGAGCAGGCCCACGAACGCCCGGGAGATGCCCACCGGCGCATGATAGCTCGGAGTCGTGCTATCTACAACGAACCCGTGGCTTATGGTTGGAGGCATCGTGCCCCCAGCCAGCGCCGACGTGTCGATGCTCTTCGACCTCTTCGTGGTCAGCCAGCGGGTCCGCCGGCTGCTCCAGGAGGCGCTCGCCGAGTCGCCGTTGCGGGCCGACGAGTACGCCGTCTACAGCCTCCTCTTCGAGGCCGGGCCGATGACCGCCACCGGCATGAGCCGTGGCCTGGGGATGCCGCTGAGCACGGTCCTCGACTACCTCAGGGGAATGGAGGTGCGGGGCCACCTGGGGCGCCGGCGCCATCCCCGCGACGGGCGGGCGCAGCACCTGTCCCTGACCATCGCCGGGGTCGCCGCCCACCGCCGCACCAACGCGGCCTGGGAGGTGATGCGGGAGGACCTGGAGGCGGCGCTGGAGGTCCCGGTGGCCGACGTGCGCCGCGCGCTGCGAGCCCTCGACGAGGCCGCGCGGACGGCGTTGGAGCGGGTCGACGGACGAATCGCCGCGGGTTGAGGGGCATCGGGGGCGGCGGCCCTCGACCCGCCGCCGCCGATCTAGAGTTGCAGGCCTGACGAAACCAAAGGAGGACGGATGAGCATCGACCCGGCCCTGAAGCAGATCCGCAGCCTGATCACCGGACGCCCTCCGGACGGCGCGTTCCGCAACGTCAACGAGCTGCACGACGACACCATCACCGTGGGCCAGCGGATCGCCGACGGCGTGGCCCGGAACATGGGCTCGTGGCGCTTCATCATCAGCCAGTCGGTGCTGCTGGTCGTCTGGCTCTTCCTCAACGTGGCCTACGCCGCGCACGAGGTGGCGGTGGCCGGCTTCAACCTCAGGGCCTGGGACCCCTACCCCTTCATCCTGCTCAACCTGGCGCTCAGCTTCCAGGCCGCCTACGCCGCCCCGATCATCATGATGAGCCAGAACCGGCAGGCCGACAA
>DASZGP010000213.1:0-21892 GCA_035938695.1 Candidatus Dormiibacterota bacterium
CAACAGGGCGGGCAGGGCCCAGGCGGTGCCCAGCAGGACCAGGCGGCGGGTCCCGGCGGTGCCCAGCGGGACCGGGCGCCGGGTCTCGGCGGTGCCCAGCGGGACCGGGCGCCGGGTCCGGGCGGTGCCCGGCCGGCCGAAGCGTCGGCCGCCGCCGCCGGGGGCGGGCCACCGCGCCGGCGCCAGCCGGGCCGCGACCAGCGCCCCGGCCGCCAGCGGCAGGTAGAGCCCGAGGCTGTAGGCCAGGCCGTCGAAGACCGCCCGCGCGTCGAGCAGCAGCCCGCCCGAGCCGGCCCGCCAGATCGCCGAGCCGCCGCTGACCCGGTGGGCCAGGGCGGCCGACGCGGCCAGGTAGGCGACCGGACCGCCGCTGAGCGCCAGCAGGGGCACCAGCCAGACCAGGGTGCCGGCGGCCAGCCCGCCCACCACGGACAGCAGGCGCGCCGCCGGGCGCCCCGGCCAGGGCGGGGAGGCCTGGTCGTGGCCCGCCAGCCACACCCCCAGTGCCAGCAGCGGCAGCAGGAAGAACTCGGTGCTCGGCCGGATCGCCCCCACCAGCCCGATCACCAGCGCCGCGACGGCCAGGCCCCGCCCGCCCGCGCCCACCGCGCGCCACACCAGCCAGAAGCCGAGCAGGGCCAGGCCGGGCTCCAGCCCGTAGGTCAGGGCGGTCTCGCCGTACATCCAGAACAGGGGGCTGCTGAGCATCAGCGCGGCCGCGGCGAGACCGGCGAAGCGCCCCCAGAGCCGCTCGGCGACCAGGAAGATGCCGGCGATCGTCGCCGCCTCGGCCACCCCGCTGAGCCAGACGAGGCCGCGGTTGGCGTCGCCGCCGAGGAGGCCGGCGAGCACCTTGCCGGCGGCGACGTAGCCGACGTAGCCCGGCGGGTGGGGCCGGTGCGCCGCGAGGTCGAAGCGGCGCATGCCCAGGGCGAACTGCAGCGAGTCCCAATCGAAGAGGTAGCGGCCGCCCAGCGGCAGCCGGGTGGCGGCGCCCAGCGCGGCCAGGGTGGCGGCGATCGACCAGGAGGTAAGCCGAGCGCGGGCGCCGGCGCCCAGCCTCGCGGGCAGCGACCAGGGCGCGGCCATGGCGCGGGCGGCAGCGGCGGCCTCAGCCATCGTCCGGCGAGCTCATCCGATGTACGTCCTGGACAGGCGAGGGCCCGGACGGCGCACCGCCCGGGCCCTCACCCTGCTCGGCTAGGAGTTGACGTTGACGTTGACGCTGGGCGAGGTCCCGAACCAATGGAAGAGGTTGAACCCTCCGTAGATCAGGAACAGCACCAGCAGGATGGCGATCAGCAGCACGGCGATCGCCGCGGCCGGGCTGCCCCCGGCGCTGCCACTCTCGACGTAGGTCCCCCCGGCCCCCGCCGGACCGGCCGGGCCGGCGTAGTAGGAGCGGTAGACGTAGCCTCCGCCCCCCACCGCCAAGAGCAGCAGGACGGCGATCAGGATGATCAGCAACCACATGTCAGCGCCCTCCTACCACCGGTACCAGCGGCCCTCGGCGGAGCTGAAGAGGAAGCCGATGGCCCACAGGATAAGGGCGGCGACGAGGACGTACCAGAGAATGTGGAGCGCCATGCCACCGGCCCCCAGGAGAACCAGGATCAAGACCAGGGCCAACAGTGCTGCACCCATTTGTAGATCACCTCCTTGGTCGTTATGAGTCCCACCCTCATTCATGGAATATTTGATAGTGATCCTAGCACATTATCTCTGCTGGCGCCACCCCTGTTGGGGATTGCCTAGGGCGGTCAGCGCTGGATCAGGGCGAACCACACCAGGGCGAGCGCGGCGGCGGTCATCAGAGCCGTGGCCAGGCCGCCGAGGACCAGGCTGAGGCGGCCGCTGACCCGGCTTCCCATGACCGCGCGGTCGGCGCCCAGGAGCACGATCAGCAGCATCAGCGGCGGCGCCACCACGCCGTTGATGACCGCGGACATGAACAGCGCCCTGATGGGATCCAGCGGCGAGAAGTTGATCGCCACCCCGATCACCGTGGCCGCCACGATGACGGCGTAGAAGGTGGGCCGGTAGCGCGGCTTGACGGCCAGGCCGCCCTTGAAGCCGGCGAACTCCTTGAGCGCGTAGGAGGCCGAGCCGGAGAGGATCGGCACCGCCAGCATCCCGGTGCCGATCAGGCCCAGGGCGAAGAGCACGAAGGCGAAGGGGCCGGCCAGCGGGGCCAGCGCGGCGGCAGCGTCCTGGGCGGTCTGGACCCCGGTCCTGCCGTGATCGTGGAGCACGGTGCCGGTGGTCAGGATGATGCAGTACATCACCACCTGGGAGAAGAACATCCCGGCCAGGATGTCGACCCGGGCGGCGCCCAGCTCGGCGGCAGTGGTCCCCTGGCGCTCGCGCTCGCTGCGCATCCCCGCGGCCTTCATCTCGTCGACCTCCGAGGAGGCCTGCCAGAAGAACAGGTAGGGCGAGATGGTGGTGCCCAGGACCGCCACCAGGGCGGTCACGAAGCCCGCGTTCCATTCCACGTGGGGGACCAGGGTGGCCACCGCCACCCGCCCCAGGTCGGGGTGGACCAGCAGCGCCGTGGCCACGTAGGCGAAGAGCACCAAGGTCAGGTACTTGAAGGCCCGGAAGATGACGGTGTAGGTGGAGAACAGCTGCAGGCCGACGATCAGCAGCGCCACCGGGACGATCAGCCAGCGCGCCGGCACCGCGCCCCTGGTCAGCATCGAGCCGCCGACCGCCACCGCCCCGAGATCGGCCCCCAGGTTGAGGGTGTTGGCCGCCAGCATGGCCAGGATCGCGGGGCCCACCAGCCAGTTGGAGAAGCGGCGGCGCAGGCTGACGCCGAGGCCGACGCCGGTCTGCAGCGCCACCCGGGCGCAGAGCTCCTGCATCGCGGACATCAGCGGGAAGGTGAAGAGCGCCGTCCAGAGCAGCCCCAGGCCGAGCTGGTTGCCGACCTGGCTGTAGGTGCCGATCCCGCTGGGGTCGTCGTCGCTGGCGCCGGTGATCAGCCCCGGCCCGAGCAGCTGGAGGTAGCCGAGGGGGCCCTTGCGCCGGGCCTCGGCCAGGGTGCTGCGCCCCGCCGGCGGGGTGCCGGCGGCGCTGTCGGCGCCCTTGACCAGCTTGCGCGCCGGGCCGTGCCTGACCTCCTGGTCCGGCGCCACCGCCTCCAGGATGGGGTCGACCACCCGCCGCCGGCGGCGCGCCGCGACCGGGGATCCCGCCTTGGCCGGACGGCGGCGCGCCGGGCGCCGCTCGCCCGCCCGCTCCGGTCGCCCCGTCACGCCCTCAGTCCCGGTCCCGGCCGGTGATCCGGTCGATGGCGCCCGCCGCGGCGGCGCGGGCCTCCGCGAGCGCCTCGACGCGGTCGTGGCCGGCCTTCGGCGCGGCGATGCCATACATGCGCTGCCTCCTTGGCATAATGCGATAGCTTGACTATCAGTATATGGGGTGCCGCCGATAGCGGGTGGGCCGTGCGGGGCGGATCAGGAGGCGACCAGCCGCCGCAGCGTCCGGTGCTGGCGCTGGGGGCGCGCCGGGGCGGCGCCCAGGAGGCTGGCGGTGAGCGGCAGGTCGGCCCGGCCCCGCGCCTCGCGGAGCTGCGCCGCCACGCTGAGGCGGGCCGATTCGATGACCTCGGCCAGCCCCTCGGTGCGCATCAGGTTGACCCCCATCCGGGCCAGGTCGGCCGCGCTGGGCTGGAGTAGCAGGACCTCGATCCCGCGCCGCCGCAGGGCCCTGGCCTCGCTGCCCAGGTAGCTGCCGGAGACCCGCCGCACCGCCCTCCCGAGGCGGCCCCGCCAGCCGGCCGCGGCGACCTCCGCCAGCGAGGAGGTCGGGTTGAGGTAGATCACCGCCGCCACCGGGACGCGCTCCAGCACGTCGAGGTTGGAGGGCGAGTGGACCCCGCCGTCGACGTAGCGGCGGCCGCCGAGGTGGACCGGGTGGTAGAGGCCGGGGATGGCGCAGGAGGCGGCGACGGCGTCGGCCAGGTCGGCGCCGGGCTGGCCGCGGCGGCCGAACACCACGCGCTCGCCGCGATCGAGGTCGTAGGCCGTGATCCAGACGTGGGGGTGCCGGACCCAGCCCCGGGGCTGGACCATCCGCACCATCTCGGCGATCGGCTCGGTGCAGAGCGGGCCGTTCGGCATCCAGGCCGCGACCCGGGCCAGCGGGCCGAGGCCGGTGGGGTTGCGGAGGGCCTGCAGCGCCAGGCGCGGGGAGGCCGGCAGGGGCACGGGGAAGGCGCGCTTGAAGCGGAGCCCGGCGGCGGTCGGCGAGAAGCCGCGCTCGCCGGTGCGGGCCAGGGTCCGGAGCATCTCGGCCGGCGCCCGCCCGGCGCCCAGCAGCGCGGCCATCACCGCCCCCGCCGACGTCCCCACCAGCCAGCCGGCGCCGCGCGGGTCCCAGCCGGCCTCGGCCAGGGCCATCAGCCCACCGACCATCCAGGCGCCCCCCACGAAGCCCCCGCCACCCAGGACCAGCCCTGTCGCAGGCTCCCCCCGATGTATTTCTGTCATGCCACCCACCGTAGCACAGAACATGATATAATTGCTATCAGTTCATCGCAGCGTCTGCGGTGGAGGAATAATCCCGGCTCCGGGCAAGCCCGAGCCGCAGGAGGCGCGGGCGCCGCTGGCGTCCCCTCCCGACCCGGGGGCGCCGGGGTTCCCGACCCGGCGCCCTCCTCAAATTCAAGGCGGTCGCGGCACGGCCGGGCAGATGCGGATGCGCCGCGCCGCCGCGCGCCTAACCCGGCTGGGGCATTCGCACCCGGCGGGCGTTGATGGCCGCGCGGGCTAGCCCGGCTGGGGCATCCGCACCCGGCGGGCGCTGAGGATGGAGTGCAGCCCGAGCGCGACGAAGCCCAGCGCGACGACGCCGAGGATCAGGTGCCCCATCGGCTCCCCGGCCAGCGCCTGGAAGGCCGGTCCCATGCCGCGGGCCTGGGAGTCGTCGTCGTGCAGGCCGGCCTGGAGGACGAAAACGCCGAGCATGGTGAAGATCACCGCGCGGGCCACGAAGCCGAAGCGGCCCAGGACGTCGGCGGCGACCCGCTCGGCGCGGCTCATGCGGTTGCGCGTCAGGTCCTTGCTGAACCCCGCCCGCCAGGCCTCGACCAGCTGGCCCAGGCCCGCCAGCACCCCGATCGCCCCGGCGGCGGTGACCAGGGCCGCGCCGGCGGGCTGGGAGAGGGCGCGGTTGACCAGCCCTCGCACCGAGTCCGATTCGCCGCCCTTCGCGGTGCCCGCCAGAAAGCCCATGGCGAAGACGCTGAGGGCGGCGTAGTTCACCCCGCTCCAGGCGAAGCCCAGGCGGGCGGCGATGCCGGTGACCCCGCCGCCCCGGCCGAGCGGGTCGTAGGCCGCGCGGACGAAGCCCCACAGGGCGTACGCCGCCAGGCCCACCACGACCACCGCCAGCAGCGCCGCCGCGAAGGGGCTGCCGGCCAGGAGCAGGATCTCGCCGCGCTGGTCGGTGGTGCGGGCGTGGCCGCCCAGGGCGACGCTGAGGGCCAGGCCGCCCATGGCCCCGTAGAGCAGCCCGCGGACCACGTAGCCGAGGCGCGCCGCGCGCTCCAGCCAGGGGTTGGCGGCGGCCTTCTCGATCCGCCGGTTGGCCCGCCGGGTCCGGCGTCCGGCCTCGTGGCCCGCCCGCCGCGCCTCCCGCCCGACCTCGCGCCCGGCCCGCCCCGCCTCCCGCCGCACCCGGCCGGTGGCGCCGCCGGTCACGGCAGGATCACCTTCAGGGCCCCCGGCACGGCCTCGATCTTCACCGGCGTCCGCCCGAACTGCTTGTTGTCGGCGTAGACCCTGACCCGGGGGCGGGTGTGGACCTCGAGCTTCCTGAATCGGAAGCTGATCCCGCCGTCGTCCTGGTGCTGGTCGCGCACCATCGAAGCCAGCATCCGGCCGATCAGGTCGGTGCGGGAGCTGCCGACCCGCACCGCCAGCTCCAGGTAGGGCTCGGTCGGGTCGCTGCTGCCGACGGGCATCCGGGTGCCGGTGGTCGGGGTGTTGGTGAAGACCAGTGAGACCGCCCTGCCGCTGCCCTCGAGGTCGCCGCGCAGGGTGTACTCGAACGGCTCCGCGCCGGCCACCGCCCGGAGGTGGGGGCCGAGGCTGCCGAGCTCGCCGTCCTTGGCCTTCTCGCCGAGCGCGATGGCCTCCCCGAACATCCCGATCGCCGCCGCCTCCAGGAACCAGCGGCCGTTGACCCGGCCCAGGGTCACCGGGCGCCAGTGGCCCTCGCGGGCCAGCGCGATGGCGGCGTCGAGGTCCTCCGGCACCCCCAGGGCCCGGGCGAAGTTGTTGTAGGTGCCGAGCGGGAGGATGGCCAGGCGGCGCTTGCTGCCGGCCAGCGCCCGGGCCACGGTGCCGATGGTTCCGTCGCCCCCGGCCACGATCACCGTGGCCTTGCGGGTGGTCAGCGCCGGCACGTCCTGGCGGCCCTTGACCTCGCGCACCTCGAAGTCCGGGAAGGCCTGCCGGAGGCGGTCGAGGACCTCGGGCGTGATTCCCGCCGCGCCCGACTTGTAGAGGACCACCCGGTCGGCGGCCGGCGCCGCGGCGATCGCCTTCCGGCGCGCGGCCGGGGCGGCGGCGCTCACGACCGGGCCGCCGCGCGACGCCACGGCAGCCAGCGCATCGAGGGCGAGGGGAGCCAGCGTTCCGGCAGCCAGAGCACGAAGGCCGACCAGGCCAGCCCCAGCAGGAACCCGCCGGCCACGTCGCTGGGCCAGTGGGCGCCGGCCCAGACCCGGCCCAGGCAGGCCAGCAGGACGATCGCCCCGGCCGCCGCCCACAGCGCCACCCGCCCCCGGGGGCTGAGCCGCGGCGCCAGAGAGGCGGCGCCGATGAAGCAGAGCCAGGTGAAGAAGACGGCGTGCCCGCTGGGGTAGCTGTAGCCCTGCACCGGGTTGAGGATGGTGACCAGGTCGGCCGTCGGCCGGTGGCGGCCGATGCTGACCTTGAGGACGGCGTCGAAGACGCTGGCCAGCGCCCCCAGGGCCATCAGGTAGCCAGCGCGGCGCTCGTAGACCAGCAGCGCCAGCACGGCCGCGATCCCCAGCGCGTACTGGCCGACCCCGCCGCTGGCGTTGGTCAGGGTCATGACGGCGGCCAGCGGGCCCCAGGGGAACGCCTGCGCCGCGCGCTCCAGGGGGACGTCGAAGGCGGGGTGGCTGTTGTTCAGCACCAGCCAGGTGTCGGCGGCGAAGAGCAGGAGGGAGATCAGGCTGATCCAGCCCAGCCAGCGCCGGCCCGACGGCCCGGGGTCGCCGGCGACGATCTCCCGCGCCGCCTGCCCGGCCCGCGTGGTGGCGCTCATCCGAGCTTCGCCGCGAGCGCGCCGACGGTCACCCCGACGGCCGCGCCGGCGAGCACGTCGCTGGGGTAGTGGTGGCCGAGGTAGACGCGCGACACCCCCACCCCCGCCGCCACGGCCAGCAGCGGCGGCGCGTACGCCGGGTAGGCCAGCGCCAGGCTGGACGCCGCCGCGAAGCTGCCGGCGCTGTGCCCCGAGGGGAACGAGGTGTCGGGGGTGCGGACTCCGACCACGATGTGGTCGCGCACGTCGTGGAAGGGACGGCGGCGGCGGAAGGCGCGCTTCAGCGGCCCCTGGGCCAGGGTGTTGGCGACCAGCAGCGCGGCCAGGGTCCTGAAGACCACCTCGCGGCGCCGGTCGACCCTGCCGCCCCGCCCGCCGCCGCGCCACCAGAGCCCGGCGCAGACCGCCGCCCAGCCGATGCCCCGGCCAAGGTCGGAGAGCAGCGCCACGTTGCGGTCGCTGGCCTCGGTGTGGGGCAGCCGGTTGACCGCCACCACCAGCGCGGCGTCGAGCGCGCGCAGGCCGCCGACCCGCCGCACCTCTTCCCGCAGCGGCGCCGGGGCGTTCTCGCCGACGACCTTCTCGGCGACCCTGGTCGCCGCGCCGCTGACGGCCGCCTCGGCCTGGCGCTCCGGTCGCGGGTCGGCACCCGTCGTGTCGGCCATGTCTCTAAGCCTGCTGCGTCCGCGCCTGCCGGCGGGCCCCACGTCGGCGGGTCGCGGTCCGGCGTGACCTCGTGCCACTCTCCGGCTGCGGCGCCGGCCCGCCAAGCCGGCGGTGGACCGCGATCTCCCCCGCCAGGCAGATGCCGCCGAGGAGGTAGGCGCCGAGGACGTCGCTGCTCCAGTGGTCGCCGAGGTAGACGCGGGAGAGGCCCTCCAGCAGCAGCACCGCGACGCAGGCCGCCGCCAGGCCGGCGCTGAGCGCGGAGCGGCGCATCCGGGTCAGGGCCAGGTAGGCGATCCAGCCGTAGACCACCATGAAGGTGTGCACGTGCCCGGCCGTGAAGGTGAACGGGTCGCTGAGGTGGTCGTTGACCCAGACCAGCGAGTCGGACGGCCGCGGCCGGGCCACCAGCGCCTTGAGGGCGAAGCCGATGATCCCCACCACCGCCTCGGCGCCGGCCATGATCGCGGCCTCCCGGCGCCAGCCGGCCAGGAGCATCAGCGCCACCACCAGCGCGAACATCGGGACGAACTCGGGGAAGTACCCCGGCCAGCTGACCGCCTTCATGAGGGCGTCGAGCCAGGGGGCGCGGTGGGCCTGGAGGAACAGGGTCGCCGGCAGGTCGAAGAAGAAGCGCGTCTGCAGGTGGGCCATCACCGAGAGGGCCACGAAGAGCAGGCCGGCGACGCAGATCCAGGCGTAGAGCGCTCGGTCCTTCATTGCGACAGTCATACTATCATTTTTACTTACACTTACACCCGTGCTCGAACCCACCTCCCAAGCCGTCGAGGCGGCGCTGGACGCCGGACTGCGTTACGTCTGCGACGGCCGTCCGGGCATCTCGCGGCGGCGGCGCGGCAGGGGCTTCGCCTACCTCGACCGCGACGGCGCCCCGGTCACCGACGAGCGCACCCTGGCCCGGATCCGGGCCCTGGCCGTCCCGCCGGCGTGGTCCGACGTCTGGATCTGCCCGATGGAGAACGGCCACCTCCAGGCCACCGGGCGCGACGCCAGGGGTCGCAAGCAGTACCGCTACCACGCCCGCTGGCGGGAGGCGCGCGAGGAGGCCAAGTACGACCGGATGCTGGACTTCGGCCGCGCCCTGCCGCGGATCAGGCGCCGGGCCGCCCGCGACCTGCGCCGGCGCGGCCTGCCGCGGGAGCGCGTGCTGGCGGCGGTCACCCTGCTGCTGGAGGGCACCCTGATCCGCGTCGGCAACCAGGAGTACGCCCAGGCCAACGCCACGGTGCTGCGGGCGATCGAGACGGTGGCCGCCAGGCTGGGCAACACCCCGGCGGTCTGCCGCCGGTGCTACATCCACCCCGAGGTCATCGCGGCCTACCTCGACGGCTCGCTGGCCGGCGCCCTGGACCGGTCGGCCGGGGCGGGGCGGGGCGGCACGACGTCCGGGCTGCGACCGGAGGAGGGGGCGGTGCTGGCCCTGCTCAGACGGCGCCTCGCCACTCTTACCACGCCTGTGCCAGGCCAAATCCTGAGGTAGTTTTAGGTTATATCGTTACTAACCTCTTTTCATCCGCGGAACATGTAGGTATCTTTGATGCCAAGCCAGCGGGACAAGGGTTAGCGACGAGGCCGGTCCGGGGGGATCGAGGCCGCCTCAGCAGGCTGAAAAAAGGAGGTAGCCCCGGATGATATTGCCGCGCAGGCGCATGTTCACAGGCGCCGTCATCGGCTTCGCATGGGCGGTCATGCTGCTGCCCTTGCACGCGGCCGCGTGGGGGACGCCCGACCACTCGGCGAACCCCGGACACGTCTGGGTCGAGCCCGCCGGCATGGCGGCCACCCACCAGGTCACCCACCTGCCCTGCGGCGACATCGCTGTCTGGGGCGCCGGCCTGGCCGGCAGGAACGGCACCTACAAGGTGTTCAGCTGGCCGCCGACCGGCGCCAAGCAGGTGGTCTACTCGGGCAGCTGGAGCTTCGACCCGCTCCACGCCACCCAGGTGATCGCCACCATCAACGGCACCCAGCTGCTGGCCAACGCGGCCAACGCGGGCGCGGTGCCCAGCAAGACCCAGGGCTACCACTTCAAGCTCGAGGTGCTCGGCACCCGCGGCATGGTCTGGAAGGTCGACGAGGAGGCCGCCAAGGCCGGCGGCGACGCGACGTCCAAGGGCGGCGACCTGAAGTCCAAGACCGACGGTGAGAAGAACACCGCCGACGAGGACGTCCAGAAGGTCGGCGACGACGTCGACAGCCAGAGCCAGCGCGACGAGGACCAGGACGAGGGCGACGCCACCGACCATCCTCACGGCAGCCAGAAGTCCAAGACCTTCTGGGTCAACTGCGCGGCGCCCGGCGGCGGCGGCGGCACCGGCAGCATCGAGATCTTCAAGGCCAACGCCAACCAGCCCACCCAGGGCCTGGCCGGCGCCCGCTTCGTGGCCATCGACGAGACCAGCGGCAAGTCGATCACCATGGACTACACCGACGTCCGCGGCTTCGTGACCAACTTCGTCCCCGCGGGCACCTACACCGTCCACGAGGCCATCGCCCCCGCCGGCTTCAACCCGGCGGCCGACGTCACCGGGGTCAAGGTCAGTGACGGCAAGATCACCGACCTCACGGTGCTCGACACCCCCAGCCCGGTGACCCACCTGAGCAGCCTCACGGTCTACAAGGTCGACCCCATGAACCACCCGCTGGCGGGCGCCACCTTCGCGCTGACCAGCCTTGACAAGGGCACCTCGGCCGGCGCCAACCAGACCACCGACAGCACCGGCCACGCGACCTTCGCCGGCGTCGTGCCGGGCAAGTACACCCTCCACGAGGTCAGCGCCCCGGCGGGCTTCAGCCCGGCCAACGACATCGTGGTCGACGTCACCAACGCGCCGGCGCAGCAGTTCGTGATGGACGGCTTCGCCAGCGGCCAGGGCTCGCTGGAGCTGCTCAAGGTCGACGCCACCAACCCCACCATGGGGCTCAAGGGCGCCCGCTTTGTGGCCACCAACGAGCAGACCGGCGTGGCCTACACGCTGGACTACACCAACTCCCACGGCTTCGTGACCAACTTCGTGCCCGCGGGCACCTACCGGGTCCACGAGGCGATCGCGCCGATCGGCTTCCTGCCCGCCGCGGACCTCACCGGCGTGCCGGTGCTGGCGGGCCAGACCACCGACCGGACCATCCTCGACACCCCCGGCGGCACCGGCGGGCTGAGCAGCCTGACGGTCTTCAAGGCCGACCCCACCGGCGCCCCCCTGGCGGGCGCGACCTTCACCCTCAGTGACCTCGAGACCGGCGCCAAGGTCGGCGGCACCCAGACCACCGACGCCACCGGCCACGCCACCTTCGACGGCGTCCCGCCGTTCAAGTACACGCTGCACGAGGTCAGCGCCCCGGCCGGCTTCAGCGCCGCGCCGGACATCATCGTGGACGTCACCAACCTGCCCGCCCAGCAGTTCGTGCGCGACGCCTTCGCGCCGGGCAACGGCAGCCTGGAGCTGTTCAAGGCCAACGCCGCCAACCCCACCCAGGGGCTCAAGGGCGCGCGCTTTGTGGCCACCAACGAGCAGACCGGGAAGGCCTACACGATGGACTACACCAACGGCGCGGGCTTCGTCACCAACACCGTGCCGGCCGGGACCTACACGCTCCACGAGAGCGTGCCCCCGGTGGGCTTCCTGCCCGCGGCCGACCTGACCGGGGTCATGGTCCTGACCGGGCAGACCACCGACCGCACCATCCTCGACAGCGCCGGGACCGGCCCGACCGCCGGCCACACCAGCAGCCTGACGGTGTTCAAGAGCGACGCCGCGGGCGCGCCGCTGGCGGGCGCCACCTTCCAGCTGGTCGACCTCGACAGCGGCGCCGCCGTGGGCACGCCGCAGACCAGCGACTCGACCGGGCACCTGACCTTCACCGACGTGGTCCCGGGCAAGTACACCCTGACCGAGACCAAGGCTCCCGCTGGCTTCACCGCCGCGGCCGGCCAGATCGTCGACGTCGGCCTCGACCCCGCCCAGCAGGGCGTTGTCGACCAGCCCGCGATCCACCACTCCCAGGCCCTCTAGGGCAGGAGGCAGAGCCGGAAGGACAGCCGAGAGGGCCGGTCCCGCTGCTTGGGACCGGCCCTTTCTCGGACCTCGGGGAGACGTCCGACCGGCCATTTCAGCCGATGAGCGGGATGCTTGCGCTTCTGGTCCTGGTGGCGCTGCTGCTGGCGGCCGACGCCGCCTTCAGCGTCTACCTGGCGCTGTACACCTGGTCCGACCCCGGCCGCTTCGCCGGCAGCCAGGCGCCGGCCCGGCGCAGCCCGCCGCGCCGCAGCTTCACCCTGCTGGTGCCGGCGCGCGACGAGGCGGGGGTGATCGCCGAGACCCTGCGGGGAATGGCGGCGCTGCGCTACCCGCGCGCGCTCTTCGAGATCATCGTGATCTGCGAGGCCGGCGACGAGCTGACCATCGCGGCGGTGCGCGGCGCGATCCGCGACCTGGGCGCCGACCTGGTCCGCCTGGTCACCTTCAGCGGGCCGCCGATCACCAAGCCCAGGGGGCTCAACGCCGGGCTGCGGGCGGCGCGCGGCGAGGTGGTCGGGGTCTTCGACGCCGAGGACTCGCCCGACCCCGACGTGCTCGACGTGGTCAACTCGGTGATGGAGCAGGAGGGGGTGCGGGTGGCCCAGCTGGGCGTCCAGCTGATGAACATCGGCAGCCGCTGGTACTCGGCGCTGAACGCGCTCGAGTACTTCTTCTGGTTCCGCAGCCGGCTCCACTTCTTCGCCCACCGAGGCGTCGTCCCGCTGGGCGGCAACACCGTCTTCTTCACCCGCGAGGTGCTGCGGGCCTGCGGCGGCTGGCAGGACCGCTACCTCACCGAGGACGCCGAGATCGGCCTCGACCTGAGCGCCCGCGGCGAGCGGGTCCGGGTGGTCTACGACGGCGCCCGGGTGACCCGCGAGGAGTCGCCGCCGACGGTCGCGGCGCTGGTCAGGCAACGCACCCGCTGGAGCCAGGGCTTCCTGCAGATCGTCGCCGCCGGCCATTGGCGCCGTCTCGACGCCGGCCGCGCCGCGCTGGCGCTGTACACCATGCTCTCCCCGCTCTCGCAGGCCACCACCCTGCTGCTGACGCCGGTGGCGCTGGCCTGCGCGCTGCTGGTGCGGGTGCCGACGGCGGTGGCCCTGGTCACCCTGCTGCCGACCACCATCGCCGCCTTCGGCCTGGCCGTGCAGATGATCGGGCTGGTCGAGCTGGCCGAGGTCCACGGCCTGCGCCGGCCCTGGAAGCAGGTGCTGGCTTTGCCCTTCGTCTGGCTGCCGTACAACTGGGTGCTGGGCTACGCCGCGGCCCGCGCGGTGGTGCGCCAGGTGCTCGGCGCGACCAACTGGGAGAAGACGCCCCACACCGGCGCCCACCGCGTCGCGCCGGAGTGGGCGCCCTCCGCCGATGAGGTGCGGGAGCACGTCGGCCGCTGGACTCTGGGCCTGCCGGCGGTCGCGCTGGCCCCGGGGCGGGCCGGGGCAACGACGGGCACGGCGCACGCGGCGGCCGGCGAGACGGCCGAAGGCGGCGGGGGCGGGACGAGCAGCGGCGTCGCCGCCGGAGCGCGGGATGCGTAGCGGCGTCGGCGCCGGGGCGCGGGATGCGTAGCGGCGGCGGCCAGGGCGGCCTGTCCAGCGCGGTGGCGCGGGCCTGGTGGGTGGCGCGCGGCTGGTGGCTGGCGCGCTTCGAGTGGCAGCTGGCCGACGGCCGCGCCGCCGACGTGGCCCGGCACCTGCCCCGGCGCGGCCCGCTGAGCAGCCGCGGCCTCTGGCTGGCGCTGGTGGTGGTGCCGCTGACGGCGGTGGTCCACGGGCTCAACATGTTCGCCTTCCCCTACTACGAGAACGACGAGGCCACCTACATGTCGCAGGCCTGGTCGCTGCTCAACGGCAAGCTGGCGCCCTACACCTACTGGTACGACCACGCCCCGGTCGGCTGGGTCCAGATCGCCGCCTGGGTCAAGCTCACCGGGCTGTACACCTTCGGCACCTCGATCGACTCCGGCCGGGTGCTGATGCTGCTGTTCCACGTCGCGGCGGCGGTGCTGGTGTTCCGCATCACCCTCAAGCTGACCGGCTCGGAGGGCACCGCCGCCCTGGCCGCCGTGCTCTGCGCCGTCACCCCCCTGGGGGTCTACTACATGCGGCGGGTGCTGCTGGACAACATCATGCTGGTCTGGGTGCTGCTGGCCGTCGACCTGGTGCTGCACCACCGGGGGCGGCTCTGGCGCATCGTCCTGTCGGGCGTGGCCCTGGCCGTCGCGGTGCTCTCCAAGGAGACCGCGCTGGTCTTCATCCCCTCGGTGCTGGCGCTGGTCTGGTTCTGGACGGCGCGCTGGCAGCGGCGCTTCGCCATCGTGCTGTGGGTCACCTCCCTGGCCCTGGTGGTCGCCTACTACCCGGCGATGGCGCTGCTCAAGCACGAGCTGCTGCCGCCCGGCACGCTGGGCGACCACGGCGACCACGTCAGCCTGGTGGCCACCTTCGCCTGGCAGATGAGCCGGGGCGGCGGCGGCATCCTCAACCCCGCCACCAGCCTCTTCTGGCACGCCTTCGCGCGCTGGTGGAGCCTCGACCCGGTGTTCGTGGTGCTGGGGGCCGCCGGCATCGCGGTCAACGCCGCCCTGGCCCGCCGGGTGCCCTCGGCGCGCTGGGCCCTGGTGCTGGCGGTGCCCTTCGTGGCCTACCTGATGCGGGGCGGGCTGGTGCTCGACTTCTACGTCACCCCGGCCATCCCGCTGGTGGCCATCGCGGTGGCGGTGGCGGTGCGCGGGGTTTGGGTCCGGACCGCGCCGGCGTGGCGCTCGGCCCCACCCCGGCTGGCGGTGCGCCCCGGCGGCCTGGCCGGCAACGCCTCCACCGGCGCGGCGACGCTGGGCGTGCTGATCGCCATCACCGGCGCCGGCGGCTACGGCCACGACCTGCTGGTCAGCCACTCCGCCAGGCTGCTGTTCAGCGGCGACCAGACGGCGATCCAGGACCAGGCCACCGCCGCCCTGGCCGCACTGCCCCCGGGCGCGGTGGTGGCGATGGACGACTACGGCTGGCTCGACCTCCACGTCCCCAAAGCCGGCGCCGCCCACCCCAACGACCACTGGTACTGGAAGCTGGACCGCGACCCCGCGCTGACCAAGGGGCTGCTGCACGACGACCCCGGCCGGATCGACTACGTGCTGCTGACCCCCCAGGTCAGCGCCGACCTCAGCGCCGGCCAGGCGCCGATGGTCAGCGCGGCGCTGCGCAACAGCCAGATCGTCCAGCGCTGGAGCAGCGACGGCTATGGCATCGAGCTCTGGCAGTCGCGCACCCCGGCGCAGATCCTGCGCCTGGCCTGGGACAGCTACAAGCGCGACTTCATCCTCCGCGAGGGCCGCGTGGTGGACGCCCAGGCGGGCGGGATCACGACCTCCGAGGGGCAGGCCTACGCCATGCTGCGGGCGGCCTGGATGGGCGACCGCGCCACCTTCGACCGGGTCTGGGGCTGGACCAGCACCCGCCTTGCCGTCCGCCCCGACGGGCTGATGGCCTGGCGCTACGGCCTCCGCCCCGACGGCACGCTCGGCGTGCTCGACAGCAACACCGCCGCCGACGCCGACGAGGACCTGGCCCTGGCCCTGCTCTTCGCCGGCCGCCGCTGGCAGGCGCCGGCCTACACCCGCGCCGCCACCGCCATGCTGCCCTCGATCTGGAGCGCCGACGTGGGCTACGCCGCCGGGCGCCCCTACTACCTGGCGGGCAACTGGGGCAACCAGGGCAGCCGCCTGGTGCTCAACCCGTCGTACATCGCGCCCTACGCCTACCGGATCTTCGCCGCCGCCGACCCGGCCCACCCCTGGGGCGACCTGGTCGACAGCGGCTACGACTTCCTCGACGCCGACGCCACCGCCGCCTGGGGCACCGCCAACCCGGCCTTCCTGCCCACCGAGTGGGCCGGGCTCGACACCGCCACCGGCCGGCCGGTTGACGTCGGCGACCTGGTCGGCGGGGGCAGCCGCTGGTTCTCCTTCGGAGCCGCGCGGGTGCCCTGGCGCCTCTCCCTGGACGCCGCCTGGAACGGCGAGACCCGGGCCACCGACTACCTCCGCCGCATGGACCTGCCGGCCCGCGAGTGGGGCACCCAGGGCCACCTCTACGCCACCTACGACCACGACGGCACCCCCGTCGACCGCTACGAGACCCGCTCGGTGATCGGCGCCGTGCTGCCGGCGGTGGCCGCGACCTCGCCCCGGCTGGCGGCCTCGCTGTACCAGGCCAAGCTGTTTCAGTCCTTCGACCTCCGGGACGGCAGCTACTTCTGGGACGACCCCGGCAACTACTACGAGCAGAACTGGGCCTGGTTCGGCACCGCCGCCCACGCCGGCGCCCTGCCCACCCTGTGGCCTATCGACCAGCGCGACGGCCGCCGCCTCTGACCCGCCCTTGACCGGCGGCGCGGTAGAGTCGGCGCCAATGCCCCTGCGTCCCACCCGCCGAGACATCCTCCGGGCGGGCATCGCGCTGGGGGGCGGCGCGGCGGTCGGGGGCCTGCCGGCCGGCCTCCTCGATGCCCTCGCCGCGCCGGCCTGCGGCACCCTCGCCGACATCGAGCACGTGGTCATCCTGATCCAAGAGAACCGCAGCTTCGACCACTACTTCGGCACCTATCCCGGGGTGCGTGGGTTCGACGACACCTCGGTGCTGCTGCCCGGCGGCCACAGCGCCTTCTCCCAGCCGGCGCCCTCGGGCAGCGGGCTGCCCGCGCGGCTGCTGCCCTTCCACATCGACACCGCGGTGGCCGTGCCCGGGCCGCGCCCCGGCGAGTGCACCAACGACATCGAGCACCAATGGTCGGGCCAGCACCTCAGCCGCAACCACGGCCACTGGGACAACTGGGTGGGCAGCCACGTCGGCAGCGACGGCAACACCGCCGGGCCGCTGACCATGGGCTACTACACCCGCGCCGACATCCCGCTCTACCACCAGCTGGCCGACAGCTTCACGATCTGCGACGCCTACTTCTGCGCGATCACCGCCGGCACCGACGTCAACCGGCTCTACTCGATGACCGGGACCATCGACCCCGACGCCTTCGACGGCGGCCTGCAGTTCCTCGACACCAAGCTCGGAACCATCGAGAACCCCGGCGCCGACCTGGGCACGGCGGGGCGCTGGAAGCCCTACCCGCAGCTGCTCGGCGAGGCCGGGATCACCTGGAAGGTGTACGGCACCGCCGACGGCCAGGCCGGCGACAACGTGCTGCGCTACTTCCCCCAGTTCCGGCCCTCCGGCGGCAACACCGCGCTGGCCCAGGCGGCCTTCGGCTCCAACGCCTTTCCCGCCGACTTCGCCGCCGACTGCCTGGCCGGCACCCTGCCCCAGGTCTCCTGGCTGGTCGCCGGCCTGGCCGACACCGAGCACGCCCCCGACCCGCTGGAGTGGGGCCAGGACGTCACCCGCACCGTCCTGACGGCGCTGTTCAACTCCGGGCTGTGGGGCAAGACGGCGGTCTTCGTGACCTACGACGAGAACGGCGGCTTCTTCGACCACGTTCCCCCGCCGACCCCCGACGCCGGCGAGCCGGGCGAGTTTCTCAAGGTCTCGGCGATGTCCGCCGGCGCGCTGGCGGAGGCCGACAAGTTCGGCAGCTTCGCCGCCGAGCCGATCGGGCTCGGGCCCCGGGTGCCGTTGCTGGTGATCTCCCCCTTCAGCCGCAACTCGACGCCCGCGGCCGGGCCGCTGGTCTGCTCCGACGTCTTCGACCACACCTCGCTGCTGCGCTTCATCGAGACCCGCTTCGGCGTCCGGGTGCCGGACCGGAACCCGGCGACCAGGACACCGGGCCTGAGCGCCTGGCGGCGCCGGACGGTGGGCGACCTGACCTCGGCCTTCAACTTCGCGGCGCCCGACCCCGGGACCCCCACCCTGGTGCTGACCAACCGCGCCGACCCCCGCGTGCTGGCGGAGTGCGTGATCACCCTGGAGCCGACCACCCTGGTGCCCCAGAGCGCGGCGCTGGCCCAGCCCTACCCGCTGCCGGCGACGCAGGCCATGCCGGCCCAGGAGGCGCTCACCGGCAGGGTGCGGCGGCCCAGCGGGATCTGCGCCGCGACGGTCACCGCCGTCCCGTCCCCGGTGGCGTCGCCGTCGCCGGCGCCGCTGCCCAACACCTCGCGGCCGGCGTCCGGGCTGCCGTTCGCCGCCGAGGTCGGCATGGGCGCCCTGCTGCTGGCCGGCGCCTGGGCCGCGCGCCGGCGCCGCGCCGGGGCCGAGGAGGCCGCGGCGGCGCCCCGGACCTGACCCGGCCTCAGCCGGCCGGGTCGACCAGCACCCAGCCGCCCGAGTAGGGCACCTGGTCGAGCTGGATCCGCCGCACCCCCGAGGTCTTGAAGCAGTAGGTCTGCTGGGAATGCGCGGTCAGGGTGGCCGCGCCGGGCGGGGCCCCCAGCCGGTAGTCCTTGCCGTCGCGGTTGTCCAGCAGCACGCAGCCGCCCACCGGCACCCGCAGCCAGTCCGGCTGGAACACCCCGCCGGTGACCACCGCCGCGGGCTGGGGCCGCAGGGCGGCGGCCGGGGCCAGGTAGGAGCTAGTGGTCCAGGGATGGTTCAGCGCCAGCAGCGCCACCACCACCGCGGCCACCGCCCACCAGGGCGGCACCGGCGCCTGCCGCGCGTCGCGCCAGGCCGCCGCGCGCTGCACGATCAGGCCCAGGGCGACGCCGTAGAAGAGGTGGGCGCCGTAGGCGATGGCGATCACGTCGGGCTTGCCCCGGAGCGCGTAGACGTCGGCGTAGGGGGTGACCACCGTCGCCGTCTCCAGGGCCAGGGCGAAGGGGATCGCCCACCACCAGCGCCGGCCCAGGCCGATCATCGCGTAGGCCACCCCGAACAGGGTGCCGTTCATGAAGTTGTAGAGCCAGCCGAGGTGCTCGGTCAGGGGGCTGGAGGTCGGCGCGACGGTCATCAGGATGCCGTAGGTGCTGATCGGCGCGAAGAGGCGGTAGCCGAAGATCAGGAAAGGCACCCGGACGATGTCGTAGAGGAACGTCGCCACGATCCCCCCCAGGACGCCCGCGGCGATCGCCACCTGGAGGGTAGGGTAGACGCTGCGGCGGCGGCAGACGATCGCCGTGCCGGCGATGAAGAGCAGGCCGGGGAAGGCCAGGAACCAGAACCAGGCGGCGTACGAGCCCAGGCCGTAGACCCAGGCCAGCAGGGGCCAGACCGAGCCCAGGCCGAGGAGCAGGCAGAGCCCCGCCAGGATCCGCGCGGGCACCGGGCCGGAGATCAGGGGCGGCCGGTGGCGTGGCTGGGCGGCGGCCGGGGCGGCGGGGGCTGGCATCTCGCGGATTCATACCACGTATCCTCAACGGAGGGCCCAAGACCAGGAGACCTGAGTTTGATCGCCAGTGTGGGACGCGCCTTGCGGAGCCCGGGCGCGATGCGGCGCGCCGCCCTCCTCTATGCCTTCCTGATCGCCTTCAACCTGGGCGTCTGGGGGCTCGCCCTGCTGGCCTCGGCGCGCTACCCGATCATCCTCGGCATCGCCGCCATCGCCTACGGCTTCGGCCTCCGCCACGCCGTCGACCCCGACCACATCGCGGCCATCGACAACACCACCCGCAAGCTGATGCAGGACGGCCAGCGCCCGGTCGCCACCGGCTTCTTCTTCAGCCTCGGGCACTCCACGATCGTGATCCTGCTCTCGGTCTCGCTGGCCCTGGCGACGTCCTTCGTCAAGCGGAACCTGCCCCAGCTCCGGGCCACCGGGTCGGTGATCGGCACCGCGGTGTCGGCGCTGTTCCTGATCGTCATCGGGATCATCAACCTGATCGTGCTGATCGAGCTGTTCAAGCAGTTCCGGGCGGTGCGGCGGGGCGAGACCCCGGACCAGGGCGGCGACCACCTCGCCGGCGGCGGGCTCCTGACCCGCCTCTTCCGGCCGGCGCTGCGGCTGGTCGACCGGAGCTGGAAGATGTACCCCGTCGGGGTGCTCTTCGGCCTCGGCTTCGACACCGCCTCGGAGGTCGGCCTGCTGGCGATCACCGCCGGCTTCGGCGCCAGCGGCCGGATCCCGGCGCTCTACATCGTCCTCTTCCCCCTGCTCTTCACCGCCGGCATGTCGCTGGTCGACGCCACCGACGGGGTGCTGATGCTGGGGGCCTACGGCTGGGCCTTCGTCAAGCCCGTCCGCAGGCTCTGGTACAACCTCAACATCACGGCGATCTCGGTGCTGGTGGCGCTGGTCATCGGCCTCCTGGAGGCCCTCCAGGTGATCGGCGCCCAGACCGGCGGGATCACCCCCAGCGGCGACGGCAGCGTCGGCCACGGCCCCTTCTGGAGCCTGGTCAACGACCTCGACATCAGCCGGATGGGCCTGGTGATCATCGCCATCTTCGGGCTCAGCTGGGTCGGCTCCTCGGCCTACTACCGCCTCCGCGGCCTCGACCGCCTCGGCGACGCCGACGGGACGGCCTCCGCCGCCGGGGCTACGCGCTGAGCCTTTCGCGCTCCGGATCGCCGCCGGTCGACGCTTCCAGGAACGCCGGCCGGCCCAGGCCGAAGCCCTGGCCCAGGCCGATCCCCAGCTCGCGCAGGGTGGCGACGGTGGCCAGGTCCTCGACGCCCTCGGCGATCAGCTGGGTGCCGGTCGAGAGGGCGAAGCTGGCCACCGCCTTGATCGCGGCGTGGGAGGCCGGCTCGTCCAGCCGCTCGACCAGCGAGCGGGCCAGCTTGATGTACTCGGCGCTGGCGGCGGTCAGCACCTCCAGCGTGGAGTGCCCCTCGCCGACGTCGTCGAGGGCGAAGCGGAAGCCCTCGTCGCGGTAGGCCTGGAGCACCTTGGCCAGCCGCGTGAGGTCGGTGATGACCTCGCGCTCGCTGATCTCCAGCACGATCTCCTCGGGGCGCCGGCCGGCCCAGCGCAGGAGCAGCAGCATCTGGTCCACGTCGTGGACCGGGTCGAGCAGGAAGGAGGCGCTGACGTTGACGAACAGCAGCATCCCCGCCGGCAGGTGCCGGGCGCCCTGGACCGCCACCTTGCGGCTGAGCCAGTCGAGGTCCCGGGTCAGGCCCAGGCGGTGGGCGGCGGCGAACAGCTCCTCCACGCTCATGCCGGCCTCGTCGCCGGGCCGGGCCAGGGCCTCGTAGGCCACCGGCGCCAGGTCCTCGAGGCGGCAGATGGGCTGGTAGGCGGAGCGCATCTGCTGGTCGGCCAGGAGCCGCAGGATGTGGGTGGCCCAGCCGGTGAAGTGGTCGTGGACCCCGGCGGCGGCCAGCCGGACCTCGCCGCTGCGGGCCCGCTTGGCCTCCAGCAGGGCGGCGTCGGCGCGCCCGACCAGCTCCTCGGGGGTCTCCACCCCGTTCCACTCGGCCACCCCGATCGAGGTGTGGCGGTGGTCGGGGGTGACCGCGTCGAGGCGCTCCAGGACGCCGACCGCGTCGGCCCCGGTGCAGGCCGGCATCACCACCGCGAACTCGTCCCCGCCGAAGCGGGCCACGAAGTCGACGGCGCGCACGGCCTCCGACCAGGCGGCCGCGATGTCGGCCAGGAGACGGTCGCCGCGCTGGTGGCCCCAGTCGTCGTTGAACTCCTTGAAGCGGTCGATGTCCATGATCGCCACGCACAGCGGCTCACCCGCCCGGCGGGCCCGGCTGATGGCCCGGGGCAGCTCCTCCTCCCAGGCCCGGCGGTTGGGGATCCGGGTCAGGGAATCGACCAGGGCGGCGTCGGAGAGGGCCCGCTCGGCCCGCTTGCGCTCGGTGATGTCGCGGACCAGGGCGAGCACCCGCGTCGGCCCCTCGGAGCGCAGCGCCTGGACCGCGGTCTCGACCTCCACCAGGCGGCCGTCGTGGGCCACCAGCTGGGCCTCGTAGTGGGTGGGCACGGCCTCTCCGGCCTCGCGCACCCGCATCCGGTCGAGCAGCTCGGCCTGGGTGTCA
>DASZGP010000214.1:0-3216 GCA_035938695.1 Candidatus Dormiibacterota bacterium
CGGGGAACATCGGGTGGACGACCTCCGGCAGCCGCACCGGCCCCAGCGGCAGCGCCCCTGGGTCGATCCGCTCCTCGACCGCCCTGGCGCCCACCCCGATCTCGCGGTCCTCGGCCCGGCGGGAGGCCGCGACCACCTGGCGCTCAGCCTCGGAGAGCGGCGGCAGCAGGCGGAGCGACGGCTTGGCGGCCATCAGTCAACTCTAGGCCAGCGCCCGCCGGGGCGGGGTGCGGGAGCGGCGGCTAGCTGGCCTTGGCCACCCGGCGCCGGGGCCGCTCGTCTTCGGCTTCCACCTCCGCCGGCGGATTGGCCGTCGCCTTCTTGCTGGCCTCCACCGACGCCTTGAGCGCCGCCATCAGGTCCATCACCTTGGGCTGGGGCGCCTCGACGACGGTGATCTCCGACCCCTGGGCCTTGGCCTCGGCCACCGCCACCAGGGCCTCGCGGTACTGGTCCTTGTAGCGCTGGGGGTCGAACTCCTCGCTGAGGTTCTCGATCAGCATCTTGGCCATCGCCATCTCCCGCTCCTCCACCTTGACGTCCTCCTCGGGGAGGTTGAGCTCGTCCATGGAGCGGATCTCGTCGGGCCAGTGCAGGGTGTTGACCACGATCCCCTTGCCGTGGGGGCGGATGGTGGCCATGTGCTCCCGGTCGTGGAAGGCGATCTTGCCCACCGCCACCCGGCCGACCTCCTGGAGGGCGTGCTTGAGCAGGTAGTAGGGCTTGACCCCGACCTTCTCGGGCTCCAGGTAGTAGGCCTGCTTCATGTAGATCTCGGCGGGGATCTCCGAGGCCTTGACGAACTCCTGGATCTCGACGGTGTGGTTGGTCGGCAGGGGCAGCTTGTCGAGGTCCTCGTCGTCGATGATCACGAACTGGTCCTTGCTGATCTCGAAGCCGCGGAGGACGTCCTTCCACTCCAGCACGTGGCCGTCGACGGAGCAGTGGCGCTGCTGCTTGATCGGCTGGCGGTGGCAGGGGCAGAGGGAGCGGAAGGAGACCGACTTGGACTCCGTCGCCAGGTACATCCGCACCGGGATGGCGACCATGCCGAAGCTGATCGCTCCCTTCCACATCGAACGCGGCATGCGGCCATCATAAGCACAGACGTTCTGCGGCCACAACGGCCGGGGCCGAGATCGGAGCTTATAGAGGCGCTGTCAGAAGCCCGGTCAGGCCGGCGGGGTGACCGGGCGGAGCCGCCCCTCGGCGTCGCCGGGGTCGGCCGCCCGCACCACGCTGGCGAAGTCGTGGTGCTTGTGGGAGGAGTCGCAGAAGGGCTTGTCCTCGGACAGGCCGCAGCGGCAGAGCGCCGCGTGCATCCCCTCGGGGATACGCAGGATGACGTGGCCCTCGGCGTCCTCGATCACCGCCGGGCCGTAAACCCGGTTGGAGGCGTTGTCGCGAACCGTGATCCTGGCTTCGCCCATGGCTCTAGGTTACGACCCTGACGGTCACCGACCAGCGGGTGGTGGGGTCGCAGGTGACGCTGTCCTGGGTGCAGGGCGGGTAGGAGGAGGTGAGCCGGGCCTCGCCGGTCGCCGCCGCCTGGTACATCGCGCCGGTGACCCCGCGGGCCAGGGTCAGGGCGCCGGTGCCGCGGGGCTTGAGCACCGTGACGTCGCTGGCGGTGATCGGCGACCATCGGAGGGCGAAGGCGGGGTCGGCGCCGCGCAGCAGCACGGTCATCACGTCGCCGACGTGGAGGCAGACGGTGCGGCCGTTGTGGCTGTTATTCAGCGACGCGTTGGCGCCGTAGATCACCGGCGGCGCGGGGCTGACGCACGGCACCGGCGAGGCGGCGCCACCGGCGCCGGGGCCGCCGGTCGCGGCCCCGCAGGCCGCCAGCGGGAGCGTCGCGGCCAGGATCGCCAGCGCCTTGCGGGTTCCTTCCTGAAATACCATTGGGCCTTCGACCAGAAGGTAGCAGACCGCCGTAACGCGGCCGTGGAGGAGCCCCGATGCTCAAGCCCGGAGACCAGGCGCCCGACTTCGAGCTGACCGACGGCGACGGCAACACCGTCCGCCTCGCCGACCTCGCCGGCAAGCAGGTGGTGCTCTACTTCTATCCCAAGGACGACACCCCCGGCTGCACCGTCGAGGCCTGCTCCTTCCGCGACCTGACCCCGGAGTTCGAGAAGCGCGGTGCGGCGGTCTACGGCGTCAGCGCCGACCGGGCCCGGGCGCACCAGAAGTTCACCGCCAAGTACGGGCTCAACTTCCCCCTCCTCAGCGACCCCGAGCACGGCATGATCGCCGCCTACGGCAGCTGGGGCAAGAAGAAGTTCATGGGCCGGGAGTACGAGGGGATCATGCGCAACACCTTCCTGATCGACGCCGCGGGACGGATCAAGCGGGTGTGGGAGGGCGTCAAGCCGGCCGGCCACGCCGAGGAGGTGCTGGGCGCGCTCTAGGCTCCGCGGGGCTGCCCGGGCCGTGCTCAGAGGTTGGCGGTCGCGGCCTCCAGCTGGGCCGCGAACTTGCGCCGGGCCGCGTCGCGGCGGGTCGGCACGTGGTCGCTGGGCCAGGGGCCGGGCGACGGCGAGTAGTCCTTGAGCACCTGGCGGGCGACGGTCACGCGGTGCACCTCGTCGGGGCCGTCGTAGATCCGGGCGGCGCGAGCGTGGCGGTACATCGCCTCCAGCGGCATGTCGGAGGAGAAGCCCAGCGAGCCGTGGACCTGGATGGCGCGGTCGATGACGTCGTGGAGGACCTTGGCGCCGAAGAACTTGATCATCGAGATCTCCTTGCGCGCCGCGCTGGCCCCGAAGCGGTCGATGCTCCAGGCGGCGTGGAGGGTCATCAGGCGGGCGGCCTGCATCTCGGCGGCGCTGTCGGCGATCCAGTTCTGGACCGTCTGCTTGCGGGCCAGGGGGCCGCCGAAGGCCTCGCGCTGGAGCGCCCGCTCGCAGAGCATGTCGAAGGCCCGGCGGGCCACCCCGAGCCAGCGCATGCAGTGGTGGATGCGGCCCGGGCCGAGGCGCATCTGGGCGATCAGGAAGCCCGCGCCCTCCGCGCCCAGCAGGTTGGCCGCCGGCACCCGGCAGTTCTCGTAGAGGACCTCGCTGTGGCCGAAGCCGAAGGGCTCGTGCTCCGACGCCATGTTGGGGATGTTGCGCACCACGTTGAGGCCGGGCGCGCCCTTGGGGACGATGATCATCGAGGCCCGCGCGTAGGGGTTCTCGTTCTCCGGGTCGGTGACCACCATGGCGATCA
>DASZGP010000215.1:0-1703 GCA_035938695.1 Candidatus Dormiibacterota bacterium
CCACCGACTGCTACGTGGACATGGCCAAGGTCGTCCGCGAGACCATCCGCGAGGCCGGCTACATCCGAGCCAAGTACGGCATCGACTGGGAGACCTGCGGGGTGATGGTCAGCGTCGACGAGCAGTCGCCGGACATCGCCCGCGGCGTCGACACCGGCGGCGCCGGCGACCAGGGCATGATGTTCGGCTACGCCTGCGACGAGACCCCGGAGCTGATGCCGGCGCCGATCCAGTACGCCCACAACATCACCCGCCGCCTGGCCCAGGCCCGCCGCGAGGGCACCCTCAAGTACCTCCGTCCGGACGGCAAGAGCCAGGTCACGGTGGAGTACGAGAACGACCAGGTCAAGCGCGTCCACACCGTGGTGGTCAGCGCCCAGCACAGCGAGGAGGTCGACCACGCCACCCTGGCCGACGACGTCCGCGAGGTGATCGTGGAGCAGGTCATCCCCGGGGGGCTGATCGACAAGGACACCATCTTCCACGTCAACCCCACCGGGCGCTTCGTGATCGGCGGGCCACAGGCCGACGCCGGCCTGACCGGGCGCAAGATCATCGTCGACACCTACGGCGGCTACGCCCGCCACGGCGGCGGCGCCTTCTCCGGCAAGGACCCCAGCAAGGTCGACCGCTCCGGGGCCTACGCCGCCCGCTACGTGGCCAAGAACGTGGTCGCCGCCGGCCTGGCGCGGCGCTGCGAGGTGCAGATCGCCTACGCCATCGGCGTCGTCAAGCCGGTGTCGGTGCTGGTCGAGACCTTCGGCACCGAGACCGTCGACGTCGAGGCCATCAAGACCGCCATCGACCGCCACTTCGACCTCTCGCCGTTCGGGATCATGAAGCAGCTCGACCTCCGCCGCCCGATCTTCAAGCAGACCGCGACCTACGGCCACTTCGGCCGCAGCGACCTCGACCTGCCCTGGGAGCGCACCGACCTGGCCGCGGCCCTGGCCGAGGACTGCAAGGTCGCCATCGCGGCGGGCTGACGATGGGTCCGGGAACGGGGCCGTCGGTCTCAGGTCCGGCTTGACCGACGGAGCGCCGGCGGGTCGGGAGCGCGCCCGCCGGATCACCCCAGCCCCCCGATGAGCCCGGTCGAGGGCGCCGCCGCGGTGATCCTCGCCGGCGGCGCCGGCACCCGGCTCTGGCCGCTCTCGCGGTCCGCCACCCCCAAGCACCTGCTGCGCCTGGTCGGCGACCGGACCCTGCTGCGCTCGACCTACGAGCGGGCCCGGCTGGTCGCCGACCGGGTGCTGGTGGTCACCGAGGCCTCGCAGCTGGAGGCCTGCCGGCGCGAGCTGCCCGAGCTGGCGGACGAGGATTGGATCGCCGAGCCGGGCCGGCGCGGCACCGCCGCCTGCCTGGCCCTGGCCGCCGCCAGCCTGCCGGCGGACGGGTTGATGCTCTCGCTCCACGCCGACCACCTGATCCCGGACAGCGCGGCCTTCGCGTCGACGGCCCGAGCCGCCCTGCGCCTGGCGGCGCGCAGCGGCTCCCTCGGGACCATCGGCGTGCGGCCGACCGGGCCGTCGACGGGCTTCGGGTACATCCACCTGGGCGAACCGGTCGAGGGGGCGCCGGCGGGCGACGGGGACGGGGCCCCGGCGGGCGACGTCGCGGTGCCCTCGGCTGAAGGTCGCGAGGCCGCGGCGCCGCCCCGGGCCTTCCGGGCGCTGGGCTTCGTCGAGAAGCCGCCCCTGGCC
>DASZGP010000216.1:0-3624 GCA_035938695.1 Candidatus Dormiibacterota bacterium
CATGTTGCAGGCCACCAGCCGGATGGTGGCCTTCGACGCGGCCAGCGTATTCCTCCTCGACGACGCCGCCGACGAGCTCTACGCCTTCGCCACCTATCCCTTCTCCGACCAGGTCAACAAGATCGCGCGCTTCCGGGTCGGCGAGGGCATCGTGGGCTGGGCGGTGCAGACCAACCAGATCGTCAACATCCCCGACGCCGTCGAGGACAACCGGTTCAAGATCGTCGACCCGGCCCGGGCGCCGCGCTCGATGCTGCTGCTTCCGCTGGCCTCGCCCAACCGGACCATCGGCGCCATGACCATGGCTCGCCGCAACGTGCAGCCCTTCACCGACGTGGAGGCGGCGCTGATCAAGGTCATCGTCAGCCAGGCGGCGATCAGCATCGAGAACGCCAGCCTCTACACCTCGATGCAGGGCCAGATGGGCAAGATCGCCGACCAGAACCGGGAGCTGGAGGACGCCAACACCCAGATCAAGGAGGTCAGCCGGCTGAAGAGCGAGTTCCTGGCCAACATGAGCCACGAGCTGCGCACCCCGCTGAACTCCATCCTGGGCTTCTCCGAGATCCTCAAGGACAACCTCGCCGGGGCCCTCAGCGAGGAGCAGCGCAAGGAGTGCCTGGAGAGCATCCACGCCTCCGGCGAGCACCTCCTGCAGCTGATCAACGACGTCCTCGACATGTCCAAGATCGAAGCCGGCCGGATGGACCTGATCCTCGAGGAGTTCGTGGTCGACGCCGCCTTCCGCGAGGTGGTCACCGTGGTCAAGTCGCTGGCCGGCCGCAAGAGCATCGAGCTCAGCATCGTGGTCGACCCCGAGGACCTCACGATCTACGCCGACAAGGGCAAGGTCAAGCAGATCCTCTACAACTTCCTCTCCAACGCCATCAAGTTCACCCCCGAGGCGGGCTCGATCTTCGTCGACGCCAAGGTCCGCAAGGAGGCCGGCGACGTGCTGGTGACGGTGACCGACACCGGCGTCGGCATCCCGGCGGAGCACCTGGACAAGGTCTGGGGCGAGTTCTACATGGTCCAGGGCGAGCACCAGAAGCAGCAGAAGGGCACCGGCCTGGGGCTGGCCCTGGTGCGCAAGCTGGTCGAGCTCCACGGCGGCATGGTCGACGTCCACAGCGAGGTCGGCAAGGGCTCCACGTTCAGCTTCTCGGTGCCGCTCCAGGCCGGCTCGGTCAAGGAGGAGCGCGAGCAGCAGTCGA
Source organism: Candidatus Dormiibacterota bacterium (assembly GCA_035938695.1). Lineage (GTDB taxonomy): Bacteria > Chloroflexota > Dormibacteria > DASZGP01 > DASZGP01 > DASZGP01. The sequence goes on from DASZGP010000216.1 coordinate 1,215, forward strand.
AGCTGATCCTGATCGTCGAGGACAACCCCAGCAACCTCGAGCTGACCCGCATGATCCTGCTCGGCGGCGGCTACCGGGTGGAGTCGGCGATCGACGGCGAGGAGGGCCTGGTCAAGGCCAAGGAGCTGCGCCCGGCCCTGATCCTGATGGACGTCCAGCTTCCCGGCATGGACGGGCTGGCGGTGACCCGCGCGCTCAAGGCCGACCCCGACACCGCCGACATCAAGGTGGTGGCGCTGACGGCCAACGCCATGAAGGGAGCCAAGGAGGAATCGCTCGCGGCGGGCTGTGTCGGTTACATTTCCAAACCGATAGACGTGAAGCGCTTCGTGCGCGACGTGACGGAGCTGATCCGCCTGCCCCAGCCCCAGCAGAACTGACCCGCCCCACCTCACGACCCACCAGGGAGCGCTTGCATTGCCCCGAGCCAAGAACATCCTGATCATCGAGGACGACGCCGCCAGCCGCCAGGTGGTGCGCCTGGCGATGCAGTCGTCCTCCTACAGCCTGGTCGAGGCGACCACCGGCGACGAGGGCCTGGAGCGCGCCCGCTCCGACCAGCCCGACCTGATCCTGCTGGACATCAACATGCCCGGCATGTCCGGCCTCGACGTCTGCCGCAAGCTGCGCGCCGAGGGCTCGCTGGTGCCGATCATCATGCTCACCGGCAAGGCCGACACCATCGACAAGGTGGTGGGCCTGGAGGTCGGCGCCGACGACTACGTGACCAAGCCGTTCGAGGTCCGCGAGCTGCTGGCCCGGATCGGGGCCCACCTCCGCCGCAGCGACGCCGACACCGACCCGGTGCCCAACAAGACCCGCCGCGAGTTCCCCGGCCTGACCCTCGACCTGGGCCGGCGCCAGGTCTGGCGCGACGGCAACGAGGTCTCGCTGACGGTCACCGAGTTCAACGTCCTGGGGCTGCTGACGTCCCGGCCGGGGCAGGTGTTCAGCCGCTCCGACCTGCTCCGCGAGGTCTGGGGCTACGAGGTCGAGATCGAGACCCGCACCGTCGACGCCCACGTCTACCGGCTGCGCAAGAAGATCGAGGTCGACAGCGACCGGCCCCGCTACGTCCACAGCGTCCCCGGCATCGGCTACCGCTTCGCCGTCGACTAGGGAGCCCGGGGGCGGAGGCCCCGCGCGCAGCGCGGAACGCGCGGAGCTGACGATCGGCGCGCGGCGGTCACGCCGGGCCTCTGATGGAGCCCGGGGGGCGCATGCCCTGCGCGCAGCGCGGGACGCGCGGAGCTGACGATCGGCGCACGGCGGTCACGCCGGGCCCCGATTGCCTCCGGCGGCCGAAAATCCGCCGGCATCAAGTTGTGGCACCGCCTGCGATCAGTCGGCGCGGCCGGTGAGCACCGTCAGCTCGGAGGCGGGGGAGTACACCTCGACCCGGTTGCGGCCGGCCGATTTGGCGGCGTAGGCGGCCTGGTCGGCGCGGGCGATCAGCTGCTCGGCGGTGGTGGCGTCGTCCGGGAAGGTGGCCACCCCGATGCTGATCGTGACCCCGAAGCTGCCGCCGCCGAAGCGTCCGGCGCGGAGGGGGTGGAAGGTCTCCTCGGCGAGGGCGATGCGGAGGCGCTCGGCGATGATCCGGGCCCGGCGCTGGGTGGTCTCGGGGAGCAGCACCACGAACTCCTCGCCGCCGAAGCGGGCCGGGACGTCGAAGTTGCGGGTGCCGCCGCGGAGGATCTCGGCGACCCGGCGGATGACCAGGTCTCCGGTCTGGTGGCCGAAGCGGTTGTTGACCTCGCGGAGGTGGTCGAGGTCGCACATCAGGACCGTCGCCGGGCGCTCCAGGCGGCGGCAGCGCTGCAGCTCGGCCTCGGTCACGTCCTGGAAGTAGCGGGCGTTGAAGAGGCCGGTCTTGGGCTCGACCAGGGTCTCGCGGCCGAACTGGGCGCTGGTGACGGCGCGGTTGAGCAGGATCAGGCTGGTCAGCCCGCAGGTCAGCGCCACCGGCCCGGCGGCCCAGAGGTAGACCAGGCTGATCCCGGCCAGGAGCAGGAGGAGGCCGCGCAGCCCCTCCTCGGGGAAGCCCAGGGCCAGCCGCTCGCTGCGTCCCGAGAGCCAGGGGAGGGGCAGCGCCAGCAGGTGCCAAACCGCCCAGTAGGCCAGCGCCGCGAGCACCAGGGCCCCCGGCGGGAGGCCGGCGCCGAGGCGGCCGCCGGCCAGGCCGTCGAGGACCACCGCTGCCGCCAGCACCCCGCAGGCCTGGATCGCCGCGTGGGTCAGGGGATGGGCGCGCCGGCCGCCGGAGCGCCAGATCTCGCCGAGGTGCGAGACCGCCACCGCCACCAGGGCCGGCGCGGTCCCGCCGAGCAGGAGGGTGGCGAAGTACAGCGCGGGAGTGACCGCGGCGGCGTCGAAGCGCCAGCGGCCGACGCTGCGCAGCCGGGCGGGG
>DASZGP010000217.1:0-4422 GCA_035938695.1 Candidatus Dormiibacterota bacterium
CCGCCTCGATCGGGCCCACGCCCATGACCCGGGGGTCGAGGCCGCTGACCGACGAGGCCAGGATGCGGGCCAGGGGCGTGATGCCCAGCCGGCGGGCCTTCTCGTCCGACATCACCACCACCGCCGCCGCGCCGTCGTTGAGGGGGCAGGCGTTGCCGGCGGTGACCCGGCCGTCCTCCTTGAAGACCGGGGCCAGCGAGGCCAGCTTCTCCAGGGTGGTGTCGGCGCGGATGCCGTCGTCGCTGTCGACGACCGCGCCGCCGGGCGTGGCCAGCGGCACGATCTCGCGGTCGAAGACGCCGCCGTCGCGCGCGGCCGCGGCCCGCCGCTGGCTGCGCAGGGCGTACTCGTCCATGTCGGCGCGGCTGACGTCATGGCGCTCGGCCACGATCTCCGCGGTCATCCCCATGGCCATGTAGCCGGGCACCCCGCAGGCCGCGCCGGCGAAGGTGTCGAAGGCGCCCTCGACCAGCAGCCGGGGGTTCTTCTCCGCCTCGGTGGGGATGCGCCGGACCCGCGACACCGACTCCACGCCGGCGCAGACGTAGGTCTCGCCCTCCCCGGCGCGGATGGCGTGGAAGGCCATCCGGATGGCCTGGAGGCTGGAGGCGCAGAAACGGTTGACGGTGGTCGCCGGCACCGAGAAGGGCAGCCCGCTGAGAAGCCCGGCCAGGCGCGCCACGTTCATCCCCGCCTCGCCCTGCGGGTAGCCGCAGCCGCAGATCAGGTCGTCGACCTCCGCCGGCGGCAGCTGGGGCAGGCGCTCCATCACCCTGGCGACGATGAAGCCGGCCATCTCGTCCGGCCGCAGGTCGACCAGCGAGCCCTTGCTGGCGCGCCCGATCGGGGTCCGCGCGGCGGCGACGATGACGGCTTCCGGCACGGCAAAAGTCTAAGGGCGGGGTGCGGGGACGGACACGGCGGGTCGGGGCGGGGAGCCTAGCCTCGCGGAGCGGAGCCGGCGCGGCGCCGCCGGGCCACCATCCCGGCGATCACCAGCCCCACCGCCAGCGGCAGCACCGGCCAGCCCATGACGGCCAGGCGGGCGGCGGTGGTGTTGGGCAGCGGGCTGCCGGTGGCGGGCGGGACGACCTCCGAGCTCTCGGCGCAGAAGTCGTTCTGGGGAGCCCCGGCGCAGGGGTCGAGCTTGGGCTGCAGCGCCGCCCGCTGCAGGGTCACCGACAACGGCAGGATGCAGGCCCCGTTGGTGGGGTCGCCGGTGGCCACGCTGCCCGGCGCGAACTGCGCGCACTTGGTCAGGTCGTGGCTGGGGTAGCCGAACTTGGGGATGTTGGTGCAGTCCACCGGCAGCCCGGTGGTGGAGCTGACGATGCCCGAGGAGCAGAGCAGCTGGGCCACGGCCAGCGCCGACTCGCCGAGCCCCGGCGGGCAGGGCGCGGTCTGCAGCCCCGGCGGGTACTCCGTTGCCGCGGCCCCGCCGTCGGTGTTGCCGCTGAAGCAGTTGGCCCCCGGCGAGGCGAGGTCGGCGGGCGTCTCCTCGTTGAGCAGGTCGCCGTTGGTCAGGTTGCCGTTGGTGCCGTTGCCGGAGAGCGTGTTGCCGACCGCCACGTTCTTGCCGCTGGGGTAGAGACACCCGCCGGAGGTGCCGCTGCCACCGGCGCAGTCGTCACCGGCGGGCAGCTGGCTGGGGAAGGTCTCGGTGTCCGGGAAATCGTGGAAGACGATGCCCCAGGAGCCGTTGCCGACCACGTTGTTGCGCAGCACCGAGTCGTGCACCGTGCCCGACAGCTCGATCCCCGCGCCCACCGGCGCCACCCCCGCGATGCCCGCGCCGGGGGTGTCGGGGTTGTTGTTGTCGTGGACGAAGTTGTCGCGGACGACGAAGCAGGAGTCGGCCGGTGCCGCCGGGTCGGGCGAGGTCACCCCGGTGGGGCAGAGGCCGGTCTGGGGCGAGGGCGCGTCGTCGTTGTTGAGGGTGTTGGGGACGATGCCCGAGTGGAGGTGGTCCCACTCGCCCTGCTCGATGATCACCCGGCCGCTGCCGTTGGTGCCGGAGTAGCCCAGGGCGCTGTTCTGGGCGTGGGCGTGGCGGAGGACGATGTTGCAGTCGGGGCAGGCGCCGATGTAGTAGGCCGAGTCGGCCTGGTTGTTGGCGTAGGTGTAGTCGATGAGGCTCTGGCCGTAGGTCGGGTCGGGGGCGATGTTGCTGGTGAAGATGCCGTAGTAGGCCTGCGGCGAGGAGCCGTCCTGGTAGAAGGTCGAGGTGGCGGTCAGGTACGCGCCCCGGACGGTCATCGGGGTGGCCGTGCCGCTGCCGTCGCCGGCGTTCCACCAGACCTCGTTGCCGGTGTGGGCCCCGTTGTCCTGGAGGTAGTTGCAGACCGTCAGGTTATCGACGGAGTCGCCGCTGGCCTTGTAGACCTCGATGCCGTTGCGGCCGACGTGGGTGCCGGAGCCGTCCTTGGGGCCGGGGTCCTGGGCCGAGGCCGTGCCGGGGCAGGCCGCGGCGAGGTTGGCGGCGGTCGCCGGTAAGCTGCCGGAGCCGTCGGCGCTGCCGGCCAGGTTGGTGCCGTCGAGGATCACCGTGCCGCGGTCCATCCCGCGCAGGTGGATGTCGGGCTTGGTGATCAGGACGCCGGCGGCCCGGCTGTCGGCGCTGTTGCCGCCCTTCTCGTGGTAGATCCCGGGTGCCACCAGGATCCAGTCGCCGGGGTTGGCGGCGTCGACGGCGGCCTGGATCGAGGTGTACCTGGCGTCCTCGGTACCGGCCGGCCCCACCAGCAGGACGTTGGGCCCGCTCGCCGCGGCGGGCGCCGAGAGCGACGCCGCCATGCCGACCGCCAGCGCCAGGACGCCCAGGCGGGCAAACCGTCCGTCCCGCGCCGCCCCGCCGCGGGCCATCAGCCTCGACCCCATGGTCAGCATCATAGGACGATCGGTGTGGCGCGGGGGTCGGCCGTCGCGCGTCGCCGCGGACGGGCGCTTAGGCTTGTCGGACATGGCTGACGCGGTGATCAGGGTCCCCTCCCCGGTGAACGAGCCGGTGCGCGCCTACGCGCCCGGCAGCGCCGAGAAGCGCAGCCTCAAGGCCCGCCTCGCCGAGCTGTCGGCGACGCCGACCGAGGTCGCCATGCACGTCGGCGGCGAGCGTCGCGGCGGCGGCGATCGCGGCGCCCTGCACGCGCCCCACCGGCACGACCTGAAGATCGCCGACCACCCGGTCGGGGGCGACCGGGACGTGGCCGACGCCATCGCCGCCGCCCTGGCCGCGCGCCGCGACTGGGCCGCGACGCCGTTCCCCGACCGCGCCGCCGTCTTCCTCCGCGCCGCCGCGCTGCTCGCCGGGCCCTGGCGCGACACGATCAACGCCGCCACCATGCTGGGGCAGTCCAAGACCGTCCACCAGGCCGAGATCGACGCCGCCTGCGAGCTTATCGACTTCTGGCGCTTCAACGTCCACTACGCCGAGTCCATCCACGCCCAGCAGCCGGGCAGCGACGGCGCCGCCTGGAACCGCCTGGAGTACCGCCCGCTGGAGGGCTTCGTCTTCGCGGTCACGCCGTTCAACTTCACCTCCATCGCCGGCAACCTGCCGACCGCGGCGGCGATCATGGGCAACACCATCGTGTGGAAGCCCGCGACCCAGACGCTGCTGGTCTGCCACCTGATCATGGAGCTGCTGCGCGAGGCCGGGCTGCCGCCTGGGGTGGTCAACCTGGTCACCGGCTCGGCCCAGCGGATCGGCGAGCAGGCCCTGGGTCACCGCGAGCTGGCGGGCGTTCACTTCACCGGTTCCACCGAGGTCTTCCAGTGGATGTGGCGCCAGGTCGCCGGGCACATCGGCGACTACCGCACCTACCCTCGCCTGGTCGGCGAGACCGGCGGCAAGGACTTCGTGCTGGCGCACGAGTCGGCCGATGTCGACGCGCTGCGGACGGCGCTGGTGCGCGGGGCCTTCGAGTACCAGGGCCAGAAGTGCTCGGCGGCCTCGCGAGCCTACGTCCCGGCGTCGATGTGGCGGGTGATGCGCGACGGCTTGGTCGCCGAGGTCGAGGAGCTCCGCCAGGGCGACGTGGCGGACTTCCGCAACTTCGTCGGGGCGGTGATCGACGAGGCCGCGTTCAAGCGCCACAGCGAGGCCATCGCGCGGGCCCGCGCCGACACCACGGCGCGGGTCGTGGCCGGCGGGGAGACCGATGCCTCCACCGGCTGGTTCGTCAGGCCCACGGTGATCGAGACCACCGACCCGCGCTACTGGACCATGGAGACCGAGCTTTTCGGGCCGATCCTGACGGTGTACCCGTATCCCGACGGCAAGTTCGAGGAGGCCCTGGAATTGGTCGACACCACCTCCCCCTACGCCCTCACCGGCGCGATCTTCGCCCGCGACCGCGACGCCGTGCGCCGGGCCGACGCCGCCCTGGTCAACGCCGCCGGCAACTTCTACGTCAACGACAAGCC
>DASZGP010000218.1:0-3420 GCA_035938695.1 Candidatus Dormiibacterota bacterium
AACCGGGCACCCGGACACGTGGAGCCAGCCGTTGAAAAGCGCGTTCGATGGCCCGCTCCACGCGTTCCGTGGGGACCTCGATCGCCAGCTCAACCACCGACCCAGGCCGGTGCGTGACGTTGACCTGCATGAGCCAGGTGAGTCTACACGCGGCCCCTCTCCGGCTCCCCGCGCTAGCATCGAGATCGGAATGGCAGAGAAGCTGATGGGCGCGCTGCGCCAGTGGGGCCGGGACACCCGGATCATCTCGGTGATCGTGTCCTCGGGGCTGGTCATCGCGGCGCTGGTGTACTCCTCGCCTGACCCCGGCACGGCGTCCTCCGGCAGCCTGTCCGGACAGGGCCTGCCGGGACAGGTCGGCAGCATCGTCGACAGCATCACCGGCTCGGCGGCGGTCGAGCCCGGCTACCCACGCATCCGGGTGCCCCGGGTGGGGATCAACCTGCTCCTGGTCAAGGGCGACGGCAAGACCCCGCCGGTGCGCGCCGAGGCCTTCACCTACCCCACCGCCGACCACCTCCTGACCACCGCGGTGCCGGGCGGGGGCAACACCTACATCTATTCGCACGCGCGCACGCACATGTTCTGGGAGCTGCACGACCTGCGCATCGGCGACGTGGTGGAGATCGACTACGGCGGCGGCAAGGTGCTGCGCTACCGGGTCTCGGAGATCCACACCCGCGTCGACTGGCGCGACTTCTCCTGGACCCAGCCGACCACCGACGACCGCGTCACGCTGCAGACCTGCAACGGCTGGCAGGACTCCGACCCCCGCTTCGTGGTGGTGGCCCGCCGCATCCCCGACTCCACGGCCTGAAGCCCGCTTGCGGCGGCCCTCCGTGCTTTAGGATGGGCGTCTGCCGGCCGCCCGGGCCGGCGCCGGCCGTCAGGAGGAGAGTTGTCCGAGCAGCCCCAGCCCAGCCCGGCCGATCTGGCCCCGCCGCCGGCCGCGCCGGCCGCGCCCGGCCCGGCGGTGGCCCCCAGCGGCTTCCTCCCCCCGCGGCCCCGCGACCCCGCCGGGATCGGGCTCTCCGGGGGCCTCCTCAGCGACCTGGTCCTGAAGCTGTTCCACCTCTCCAGCCAGCTCGCCGGCTACGAGGTCGCGGGCCGCCTGCGGCTGGACTACGTCTGCATCCATGACCTGGTCCAGAGCCTGGCGGCGGCGGGCTACATCCAGTCCCAGGGCACGGCCAAGAGCCCGCCCCGGCGCCTGGAGCGGCTGGAGGAGGGGCTGGTGTACTCGATCACCGAGACCGGCCGCGAGCGGGCTCGCGAGGCGCTCGACCGCAACCAGTACACCGGTCCGGCGCCGGTCTCGCTGGAGCACTACAACGCGGCCATCGTGCGCCAGTCGCTGCCCGAGAACTTCGCCACCGAGGACACCCTGGCGCGCACCCTGGCCCACCTGGTCCTCAGCCGGCAGACGCTCAAGCTGCTCGGTCCGGCCCTCAACTCCCGCAGCTCGGTCTTCATCTACGGACATCCCGGCAACGGCAAGTCGACCATCGCGCGGGCCTCGCGGCAGCTCCTCGGCGGGGGCATCTACCTGCCCTTCGCGGTCGCCGTCGAGGACCAGATCATCCGCCTCTTCGACCCCATCCACCACGAGCCGGTGGGCAGCTCGGTGCCCCAGGCCGACCAGCGCTGGATCGTCTGCCGCCGCCCCTTTGTGCAGGTCGGCGGCGAGCTCGACCTGGGCATGCTGGACCTGACCTACAACCCCGACGCCCACTTCTACGAGGCCCCGCTGCAGATGAAGGCCAACTGCGGCATCTTCCTGGTCGACGACTTCGGCCGCCAGGAGCTCAGCCCCCGCCGCCTCCTCAACCGCTTCATCGTGCCGCTGGAGGAGGGCATCGACTACCTCAACCTCTCCGCCGTGGGCAAGAAGGTCGAGATTCCCTTCGGGATGCTGCTGTTCTTCTCGACCAACATCCAGCCCCGGGACCTGGTCGACGAGGCGTTCATGCGCCGCATCCGCCACAAGATCAAGATTCCCGACCCCTCCCGCGAGGAGTTCGTGGAGATCTTCGGCCGCGAGGCCACCAAGCTCGGGGTGGCCGGCGGCGCCGAGGCGGCCGAATACGTGCTCAAGCGCTTCTACGACGGCAAGGAGCTGCGCGGCTGCCACCCGCGCGACATCCTGCTCCACGTCACGGAGATCGCCGGCTACCTCGGGCGCCCGCCGGAGCTCTCCCCCGCGCTGCTGGACGACGCCTGCGCGGCGTACTTCGTGGAGCAGCTCTAGGGCCGGTCCGGCCCGGCCTCGGTGGGGCTGTCAGGCGGGTTGGCGGGCCAGCGCCACGGCGGCGCCGGCGAGGACGCTGACCCCCAGCGGCATCGCCGCCTCGTCGATCCTGAAGTCCGGCGCGTGGTGCGCCGGCGGCGGGGCGGCGCCGGGCGGGGCGGCGCCGAGGACGAAGTAGCAGCCGGGGATGCGGTCGAGGAACTCGGCCATGTCGTCGCTCACCGTCATCGGGGCCGGCAGCTCGATCACCGCGTCGGGACCGGCGGCGGCCCGGGCGACCTCGAGCACCGTCGCCGTGGCGGCGGCGTCGTTGACCAGCGGGATGGTGCGGTGGCGGAGGTCCAGCTCGGCGCTGACGCCGAACTCGGTCTCGGTCTCCAGGAGCAGGCCGCGGAGGCGGTCCAGGGACTCCTCGCGGAGGTCGGCGGTGAGGCTGCGGATGCCCCCCTGGACCCGCACCCGGCGGGGGACGACGTTGAAGGCGCCGTCGCTTTCGACCAGGCCGGCGACCACGTGACAGCGGGTGCCCTCGTGCTCCAGGCCCTCGACCACGCTCTCCAGGCGCTCGACCAGGAACGACTGGGCGGCGATCACGTTGCCGAAGCGGCCCATCATCCCGCCGTGGCCGCCGGGGCCGGTGAAGCGCACCTCGAAGGCGTCGGCGCCGGCCCACTGCAGGCCGGGGCGGGCGGCGATCGAGCCGCTGGCGAGCTGGGAAAAGATGTGCAGGCCGATCGCCGCGGCCGGCGCCTCCACCCCACCATGCCGGCTCGGCCCCGGAGGGCCGTCCAGGAGGCCGCCGTCGAGCATCGCGCGGGCGCCGCTGATGATCTCCTCGGCGGGCTGGAAGACGAACAGGTAGCTGCCCGGCAGGTCCTCGGCGCGGGCCGCGAGGAGGCGGGCGGCGGCCAGCATCATGGCCACGTGGGCGTCGTGGCCGCAGGCGTGCATCCGGCCCTGGACCTCGGAGGTGAAGGGCTCGCCGGATTCCTCGACGATCGGGAGGGCGTCGATGTCGGCGCGGAGCAGCACCGTCCGTCCGGGGCGGCCGCCGCGGAGCAGGGCGAAGGCGCCGGTCTCGGTCGGGCAGGGCAGCGGCGTGAGCCCCAGCGCCGCCAGCCGGTCGCGGACGATGCCGGTGGTCCGCCGCTCCCTGAAGCTCAGCTCGGGGT
>DASZGP010000219.1:0-8957 GCA_035938695.1 Candidatus Dormiibacterota bacterium
ATCCGACATGCCGGTGCCGCGCTTGTCGAAGGCGATGATCCGGGCGATCCGGCCCAGCCGGGCCGCGAACCGCTGCACCGACGGGTTCTCCAGGCTGACCTCCAGGTGCCCCACGAAGCCCGGCACCACGACCAGGTCGACCGGGCCCTCACCGATCACCTGGTAGGCAATGCTGACCGCGCCGCTCTTGGCGTACCGGGTCTGGGGATCCATGGCCCCTAGTCTGGCGCAGCCCGCCTCCGGCCGTCGGGCGGCCGCGCCGTACGTCAGGAGTGGTGCCAGCCACCCTCCGACATGCGGGCTGCCACCATCGCCGGCGGCGCGGCGGCGGCGCAAGCTGCGGGCATGTTCGACAGTTGGGGATGGCGCCGTCTGCTCCAGGTCAGCGCCCTGGCCGTACGGGGGCACGCCGAGACCATGCACGGCACGCTGACGGTCCACTGACGGACGGCGGACAGCGAGGCGCCGGCCGCGCCCAGAATGCTTGAGATGAGCGCCACGACCGCCAACCCGCCGAACGCCGGCGTGTGGGGCCGGCGCACCGGGCTGCTGCGCCCGGCCCAGGTGACGCTGGCCCTCCTCTGCGTGGTGGCGGTGATCGGCGACGTGGGCCTGGCGCTGATCATGCCGGCAACCGTCCCGGCCTACGACTTCACGGTCGTTTCCAGCCTGGCGCCGGCCCTGCCGACAGTCGCCGGCGCGGCGATGTCCCTGCTGCTGGTGATCCGCCGGCCCGAGAACTGGATCGGGTGGTTGGTGGGCACCCTGGTGGTGGTGTCCGGGCTCTCGGGCATGAGCGACCTGTACAAGTTCGACATCCTTTACGGTGGCGCCCTGCCCCGCTTCCTGGTGGTGCCGGTCGTGGTGTTCGGATCGGCCCTCGGTGGCCTGGTCGCCACGGTCGTGGTCCAGCTTCCGCTGGTCTTCCCCGACGGGCACCTGCTTTCCCGGAGATGGCTGCCGGTGGCCTGGTTCAACTGGGTGGTGGGCGTGGTCGGGGTGGCCGCCGCGGTCATCGATCCCCGCGTGGTCGGCGACGGGCACCGGCAGATCGCCAACCCGCTGGGCTGGCGGGCGGCGGTCGGGGCGATCGACGCGACCTACACCATCACCTCGCTGCCCGCCTGGCTGGTGTTGACGGCGATCGGCCTGGTGTCCCTCGGGCTCCGGTTCCGGGGCGCCGGCCGGAACCGCGCCAGCAGATCAAGTGGTTCGCGGCGGGGGTCTCCCTGGTCTGCATCGGGATCACTGTCGGGGTGATCACCTCCCCCACGCCGAACTGGACCGCACCGGTCCCCGTGGCGGCGGAGATCGTGGCCTTCGGCAGCCTGCCGGTGTGCATGGCCGTCGCGGTGCTCAAGTACCGTCTCTACGACCTCGACCTGGTCGTCAGCCGGAGCCTCGCCTACGCCGCGCTGGCCGCCTTCATCAGCGCGGTCTACGTGGCCATCGTGGTCGGCCTGGGGTCGCTGGTCGGCAGCGGCGCCCGGCCCAACCTGGTCCTCAGCATCGTCGCCACGGCGATCGTGGCGGTCGGCTTCCAGCCGGCCCAGGAGCGCCTCCAGCGGATCGCCAACCGGCTGGTCTACGGCCGGCGGGCGACGCCCTACGAGGTGCTCTCGGAGTTCTCCGGCCGGGTGGCGGAAACCTACGCGGCGGAGGAGGTCCTGCCGCGTATGGCGCGGGTGCTGCAGGAGGGCACCGGCGCCGAGCACGCTACAGTGTGGCGCCGCTCGGGGGCCTGGCTGGCGCCGGCGGCGACCTCGCCCGAGAGCGTCGTCGGCTACGAGCCCCTGGCGGTGAGCGACGGCGCGCTGCCGGAGATCGCCGGGGCCGCCCGGAGCGTTCCGGTCAGGTACGGCGACGAGCTGCTGGGAGCCCTCACGGTGACCAAGCGGGCGGGCGAGTCGCTGGCCCCGATCGAGGAGAAGCTGCTCGGCGACCTGGCCCACCAGGCCGGCCTGGTGCTCCGCAACGTCGGCCTGACCGCCGATCTCACGGCCCGGCTCGACGATCTCCGGGCCTCACGCCAGCGCCTGGTGGCCGCCCGCGACCAGGAGCGGCGCCGGCTCGAACGCGACCTCCATGACGGCGCGCAGCAGCACCTCGTCGCCCTGAAGGTCAAGCTGAGCCTGGCCGAAGCCCTGGCCCGCAAGGACCCCGAGAGCGCCAGGGCGACCCTCCAGCAGCTCAAGGCCGACGCCGACGAGGCGCTGGAGACCCTCCGCGACCTGGCCCGCGGGATCTACCCACCGCTGCTCGCCGACAAGGGTCTGGAGGCCGCGCTCCAGGCCCAGGCGCGCAAGGCGACGGTGCCGGTGACGGTGGAGGCGGCGGGGATCGGCCGTTTCTCGCAGGAGGTCGAGGCGGCGGTCTACTTCTCCTGCCTGGAGGCGCTCCAGAACGTGCAGAAGTACGCGGGCGCCAGCCACGCCGGCATCCGCCTCATGGCGGTGGACGGATGGCTGAGCTTCGAGGTCAGAGACGACGGCCGGGGCTTCGACCCGGACAGCGCCGGTGGGGGCACCGGGCTGACCAACATCGCCGACCGCCTCGACGCCCTGGGTGGGGCGCTGACTCTCGATTCCGCCCCCGGCCGGGGGACCCGCGTTGCCGGCAGGCTGCCGGTGCCGGACCCTGGCGCCGGCGGGCTGACTCCCGCGGACCGGCGTCAGCCGGCGGGCTGACCTACCCCTTCGTCCATCGCTCCGCTCACCCGAACGCCCGCCGCAGCGCGGAGGTCGCCGCGAAGTACCCGCACATGCCGTGGACCCCACCGCCCGGCGGCGTCGAGGAGGAGCAGATGTAGATCCGGGGGTTGGGCGTGGCGTAGGGGTCGAGGCTGGCCACCGGGCGGGTGAAGAGCTGGCGGAGGTCCTGGACCCCGCCGTTGATGTCGCCGCCGACGTAGTTGGCGTTGTAGGCCTCCATGGCCACCGGCCCGATGCTGTGGCGGGCCAGGATCAGGTCGCGGAAGCCGGGGGCGAAGCGCTCGATCTGGGCCTCGATGGGCCCGGTCATATCGACCTCCGAGCCCGCCGGGACGTGGCAGTAGGCCCACAGCGTGTGCTGCCCGCCGGGCGCCCGGCCGGGGTCGAAGAGGCTCTGCTGGGCGACCAGCACGAAGGGCCGCTGGGGGTGCTCGCCGCGGGTAACCGCGGCCTCCGCCGCCGCGATCTCCTCCAGCGTTCCGCCGACGTGCACGGTGCCGGCGCGCCGGCAGGCCTCGGCCGTCCAAGGCACCGGGGCGGACAGCGCCAGGTCCAGCTTGAACACTCCCGAGCCGTAGCGGAAGCGCTGGAGCCGGCGGCGGTAGCCGTGGGGCAGCTCGGAGCCGGCGATCGCCAGCACCTGGCGCGGGGTCAGGTCGAAGAGGACGGCGCGGGCCGGAGGCAGTTCGGCCAGCGACGCGACGGGGCGCCCGGTCTGCACCTCACCGCCGAGCGACCGCAGGTGGGCCACCAGCGCCTCGATGATGGCCGCCGAGCCGCCCCGCGCCAGGGGCCAGCCGTAGGCCTGGGCCAGGACCCCGAAGAGCAGCCCGACCGCCGCGGTCCCGGGGGCGCCGAGCGACTGCATGGAGTGCGCCGCCAGCCCGGCGAACAGCGCCCGCGACCGCTCGGAGCGGAGGTGGGAGCGCGCCAGCCAGGTCGCCGGCAGCAGCGCCCGCGGGCCGAAGAGGACGTCGCCGACCGGCGAGGTCGGCAGCCTGAGGGGGCCGTGGAAGTCGTCGAGCAATCCCTCGGAGCGCCTCGTCAGGGGACCGTAGAGGCGCCGCCAGCGGCCCCCGTCCGGCCCCAGGCCGGCGGCGGTGGCGTCCACCGAGCGCTCCAGGGCCGCCGCCGAGCCGTCGTCCAGGGGATGGGCCGCGGGCACGTCGGGCTGGACCCACTCCAGGCCGTGCTTGGCCAGGGGCAGCTGGCGGAAGAAGCGCGAGGAGATCCCGATCGGGTGGATCGCGGCGCAGACGTCGTGCCGGAACCCGGGCAGGGTCAGCTCGGCCGTGCGGCAGCCGCCGCCCGGCGTGTCGCCGGCCTCCAGCACCAGCACCGACCGGCCGGCGCGGGCCAGGGTGATGGCGGCGGCCAGGCCGTTGGGGCCGGCGCCGACGACCACCGCGTCGGGGCCCGTGGTCAGCCGCCTTCGCGCCGGTGGTGGATCGCCAGCTCGGCCAGCAGCGCCGGCTCGACCTGCTCGGCGTCGACCACCGCCACCCGGCAGGCCGTGGCCGCCTGGAGCGTCGAGGTCCGCCGGCCGTGCTCCAGCAGCGCCCGCTCGCCGACCACCACCCCGGGGCCGAGGTGGGCCAGCAGCTTGCCGCCGGCGTCAACGGCCAGGACGCCGTCGAGGAGGAGGAACATCTGCGTCCCCGGCTCGCCCTCGCGGACCAGCACCTGACCGGGTTTGAGGCTCTGGACCTTGGGCCGGGCCCCGCCCCGCATGATGTGCGTCGACAGCTCGTGCTCCAGCGCGGTCTCGATCTCGGTGACCAGCGCGGGGGAGTCCTCGTCGCCCCACGGAGTGTGCTTGCCGAAGGCCCGTGAGGACCAGCTCTTGAAGTCGATGACTCCAGTCTTGCGCACCAGGCGGTCGTTTTGGTCGTAGATCCAGTGGCGCGGGAAGGGGCTGGCCCCGACGACCTCGAACTCCGAGGTGCCATCAGCGCGGATGGTCAGGGCCAGGGTGCTCCAGGCGCTGGGGGCGGAGACCTGGACGAAGGGCGGGTAGCTGACCCGCCGCGGCATCGGCACCCCGGTGCGGCCGCCGGTGGTCTGCACGAAGCGGACGAAGCCGGGACCGGCGGTCGGCTCCGGCCGGCGATCGGGGAAGGAGACCGCGGCCACGGTCATCGACTTCGACCCCAGGCGCATGGTGGTGGCCCCGATGGCGCCCCCGCCGGCGTGCCCGAACCCGGTGATCCGCCCGTCCTCCACCTCGATGTACGCGCGCAGCACGTTGGCGAAGCGGAAGCGATCGGCCAGGCGCATCGCCTCGAGGTCTTCGATGACGTCGGGCGGCGGCTCGTCGTAGTGGCTCAGCCCCATCTCGAAGGGCAGCTTGGTCAGGCCCTGGATGGCTTCCGAGGGGATCCAGCTGAGGGAGGTGACGTGCGATTCGATGCGCATTGGCTTTCTCCGTGGTGTCGTGGGTCCACCGTAGAGCTGGGCCGCGCCAGGAGCGATGGTGACGCCCCCCGGAACCGCGTGAGGCATCCACCCTGGCCGGCGGGGGTGCTGGCCCCCTTGCGGTGGCGACCGGCGCCGGGGCCAGAATGGCGAATGCCCGACGGGCGGATCACCGTGTTCCTGGCCGACGACAACCTCATCGTCCGCGAGGGCGTGCGCGCGCTGCTGCAGATTGCCGACGACATCGAGGTGGTGGGGGTCGCCGGCGACTACGAAGGCCTGGTCGGCGGCGCCGAGCGGCTGGCGCCGCAGGTGGTGGTCAGCGACATCCGCATGCCCCCGACGTTCCACGACGAGGGCATCCGCGGCGCGCGCGAGATCCGCCGCATCCACCCCGGTACGGGGGTGGTCATCCTCTCCCAGTTCGACGAGCCGGAGTACGCCATCTCGCTGCTGGCCGAGGGCGCCTCCGGCCTGGCCTACCTGCTCAAGGACCGGGTCGGCGAGGGCGACCAGTTGCTGCGGGCGATCCGCGAGGTCAGCGCCGGCGGCTCGATGCTCGACCCCCGCATCGTCGAGGCCATGACCCGGCCGGTGACCGAGGCCGGCGACCTCACCGCCCCGGAGGCCGCCCTGCTCCAGGCGATCGCCGAGGGGCGGCCGGTGAAGGCCATCGCGGCCGCCCACCGGACCACCGCGGCGGCGGTCGACGAGGAGGTCAACCGGCTCTTCCTGAAGCTGGCCCAGGAGGCCAGCGGCGGGGTCAGGGGCGCGCTGGAGCGGCTCAAGATGCTGCACCAGGCGATCGTCATGAGCGAGGAGCAGGGCGAGACCCTGAGCCGGCTCCTGCCGGGCGGCGTGGCCGCCCAGGTCCGCCGCGTCGGCACCCGCATCGGCCAGACCGAGAAGCTGGTGCTGACCGTGGTGATGTCCGACGTCCGCGGCTACTCCACGATCGCCGAGGCGGCCGACCCCAGCGTCCTGGCGCTGCAGCTCAACCGCCACCGCGGCGAGATGAACCGGGCCATCCTCTCCGAGGGCGGCACGATCATGCAGTTCGTCGGCGACGCGGTGATGGCGGTCTTCGGGGCGCCGGTGCCGCAGCCCGACCATCCGGTGCGGGCGGTCGCCGCCGCGCTCAAGATGCACCGGGCCCAGGCGGCGCTCAACGGCGAGTGGGCGGGCGAGGCGCTGCCGGCCTTCGGCCTCGGCATCGGCGTCTCCACCGGGGAGGTGGCGGCCGCCCTGCTGGGCTCCGAGGAGCGGCTGGAGTACTCGGTGGTGGGCGACAGCGTCAACCTCGCCCAGCGCATCCAGCAGTGGGCCGAGGCCGGCCAGACGGTGCTCAGCGAGGCCACCTACCGGGCCCTGCCGGCGCCGCCCGACGTCGAGGCCCTGGCGCCCCAGACGGTCAAGGGCCGGCACACCCCGGTGTCGGCCTACCGTATCGAGGCCGCGGTCCCGGGTTAGGCCGGCGTCCGGCCCAGGTACACCAGCGTCGCCTTGACCCGCCGGTGGACGTCGATCTCCTCGGAGAGGCCGAGCTTGGAGAAGATCGCGTTGATGTGCTTCTCGACGGCCCGGTCGCTGAGGAAGAGCGCCTTGGCGATGGCCGCGTTGTTCTTGCCCTGGGCGACCTCCGAGAGGACCTCACGCTCCCGCGGCGTCAGGGTGTCCAGCGGCGAGGCGCTGCGCGACCGCGCCACCACCAGCGCCTCGACCACCCGGGAGTCGATCACCGAACCCCCGGCGGCGACCACCAGGATCGCGTCGCGCAGCTGGGCGACGTCGGAGATGCGCTCCTTGAGCAGGTAGGCCCGGCCCGCCGCCCCCTTCTCCAGCAGCGCCAGGGCGTACTCCGACTCGACGTACTGGCTGAGCACCACGACCCCCGTGCCCGGGCTGTTGAGGCGCAGCCACTCGGCGACCTGGAGCCCCTCGTCGCTGTTGCCCGGCGGCATCCTGATGTCGGTCAGGACCACATCGGGACGGTGCTCCGCCACCGCCCCCAGCAGCGAGTCGCGATCCTCGCACACGGCGGCCAGCTCGATCCCGGGGAGAGCTTCGATGAGCTGCCTGACCCCCTCGCGGACCAGGTAGTTGTCCTCCGCGAGCACCACCCTGACGGCCATGTCGCCGAAAGGATACGTTGGTGGTGCAGGCACCATCGCCGGGACGGCCCCGCGCGGCTATCGTGGGGCCGCAGAGATGCCGGTCAGAGTCCTGGTTGTCGACGACCAAGCCCCCTTCCGCCTGGCCGCCCGCGCGGTGGTCGAGGCCACCGACGACTTCGAGGTGGTCGGCGAGGTGGAGAGCGGGGAGGCCTCGGTGGAGGCCGCCCGGCGGCTGCGCCCCGACCTGGTCCTGATGGACGTCAACCTACCCGGCATCGACGGCCTGGAAGCCACCCGCCGGATCCTGGCCGACGCCCATCCGGTGGTGGTGCTGCTGCTCTCGACCTACGAGGCCGCCGAATACGCTCCCAAGGCGGCGGAGTGCGGCGCGGCGGCGTACCTGGCCAAGTCGGAGTTCTCCCCCGACCGCCTGGAGGAGGCCTGGGCCGCCGCGACTAGGCCTTGACGTTGGCCTTGACGTTCCAGCCCGCCTTGACCACGGCGTCCAGGCTGCCGTCGGACTTCTGGGGCTGGTAGGACATCTCGATCTTGCCGAAGCTGAAGCTGACCGACTCGGCCGGGTTGTCGCCGCCGCTGCCGAGCTGATAGGAGGTGACCAGCACGTCGGTCAGGGTGATCGTCAGGTAGTCGAGCTGCGAGGCCCCACCGCGGTTGAGGGTCAGCGTCACCGTCGGCAGCTTGGTCCCCTGGGCGGCGGCCTGGAAGAACAGCGGCGAGGCCCTGTCGATGGTCTTGGTGATGGTGAACGGATTGAACTTGACCTTGCCGGTCGATAGCCCGGTGCTGGAGTCGACGGGGCGGGCCACACCCCACTGGAAGGACGAGATCTCGATCTCGTTGGCGTGCTTCGACGACTTCGATTCGCCCGGGATGCCGTCGATCTTCACGTAGATCGGGTCGGCCGCGGCGGCTGCCGACGACCCCACCGCCGAGCTCGGGACCAGCCCCAGCCCGAGGGTCAGGGCCAGAGCCGGCAAGGCGACCCCCGGTCGCAGCAGTCTTCTGGCGCCGGTGAGCATCGAGTTCACGCTATGCCTCCTTGGATTGGATGTCAATTTGGGCGGCCGGCGGTCGTCCGGCGGTCTCACGGCGTCACCGCGTGCTTGGAGACGGGGTCCCACCCCGCCCTCACCGCCGGCCCCTGGGGGCTGCCGTCGGGCCCCAGGGGCTGATAGCTCCAGGCGATCACCCGGTAGGTGAGCGTCAGCGTCTCGGTCGCCGCGCCCGGCTCGGCGGCCCCCTGGGTGAAGTCGGCGACGGTGACGTCCGAGAGCGCGTACACCACGTTGTCGTACCCGGCGGTGCGGCTCAGGAAGATGAGCCCGCACCGGAAGCGGCGCCCGCTGGCGGCGGCCTCGAACAGGGCCGCGGTGGCGCGGTCGGCGCCCTTGCCCACGTGGATCGGCCCGAACGACCCGCCCAGCTTGGGCGGAAGCATGTCCGCCGGCCCCACCGAGGTCAGCTCGATGGCCCCGGGGTGGGCCGCGTCGCTGGCATCGCCCCGGAGGTCGTCGAGCCGCAGGAACGCCGACGGCCCGGCCGCACCCGCGGCGACCGCCGCCCCGCCGGTCATCAGGACCGCCCCGGCGGTCGCGACGACCACGATCACGGCGAGCGCCGCCAGCCCCGGCTTCGACGCGCTCCGGAAGTACAGGAAGGCCCCTCCCCCGCCGACCAGCGCCAGCAGCGCGGCGGC
>DASZGP010000220.1:0-4949 GCA_035938695.1 Candidatus Dormiibacterota bacterium
TGGTGGCCGATGCCTACGGCGGCTGGGCGGCGATCAACACCTCGATGACCGATGTCCGGCCCGACCCGATCTCCTGCTGCACCTCGGCGGCGGCGCCCTACGTGGCCGGGGCGGCGGCAGCGATCATCCTGGAGGCGCGGCGGATCCTCGGCGACACCAGCACCGGCTACTCCGGGCCGGCGGGCGACCCAACCCGGCGGATCGTCGCCCGGGGCCCGGCGGGGCTGGTGGCCAAGGGGCCGCTGGCGGACGGCGACCTCACCCTCCAGGAGCTTCGCGACATCCTGGAGAAGACCGCCCAGACCCGGCCCCAGCAGGGCCGCGACGACGGCCTCCTCAGCCCGGTGGCGTCGGGGCAGGTCAGCGACTTCGGGACCTTCGGGATCGGCGCCAACCCCTTCTGCCAACTCTGCTTCTCGCTGCCGCTGACCTGGTCCCAGATCCCCCCCGGCCCGGCCTATCCCCAGCTGGGGTACGGCGGGGTCAACGAGTACAGCTTGGCGACGGCCTTCAGGGTCCTGAGGGGCGAGACCGACCTCCCCTCCCGCGCCGCCGAGGACAGCTTCATGGCGCTCGACACCCAGATCCGCCAGTCGGTGATCCAGAACAACGACGTCAGCACGGTGACCTCCTGGACCGCCCCCGGGGCGGCGGCGTGCCCGGCGAGCCAGCTGGCGCCGCTGCCCAGCTCGGCCGATTCCACCGGCCTGCCGCCGACCGGCACCGGCTCCGGCGGCGCCACGATCTCGCTGGCGCTGCTGACCGTGCTGGTCGGCGCCGTCCTGGCCGGGGTCGCCGGGGGACGCCGGCGGCGGCCCGAGGACGGCTGACCAAGGCCCGCGGCGCGGCGGCCGAGGACGGCCAGGACCGGCGAGCGCCGGGGCGGGTACCGGCCCGCCGGCGGTGTCAGCCGCCCAGCAGGCGGCGGATGGTGGCGGTCAGCTCCTTGCTGTCGTAGGGCTTGGCGGCGAAACCGTCGACGCCGATCTTCTCCAGCTCGGCGGTCTCCCGGCCGCGCTTGAGGGCGGAGAGGATCAGCACCGGGATCGACTTCAGGTCGGGGTCAGACTTGATCTTCCGGGAGACGGCGAAGCCGTCCATCACCGGCATCATCAGGTCGCAGATCAGCAGGTCGGGACGGTCGGCGGCGATCATGTCGAGGGCCTCCTGGCCGTCGCCGGCGGTGCTGACGTCGAAGCCCTCGATCTCCAGGCGCATCTTGAGCACCTTGGCCAGGGCGGGCTCGTCCTCGGCGATCAGCAGGCGGGGCTTGCCGGCCATCAGGCGCCCGCCGCCGCGCCCACGCCGGCCGCGCCGCCACCGGGCGCCGGCCGCGCCGCCACCGGGCGGTTGACCACGAACTCCGGCTCGCCGCCGTCGAGGACCCGGCGGATGTTCTGCATCGAGTTGAGGATCAGGCGCCGCTTGGCCTCGGCGGTGACGCCGGCGATGTGCGGGGTGAGCAGCACGTTGGGCAGGGTGGCGAGGTCGTGGCCGGTGGGCAGCGGCTCCTCGTCGAAGACGTCGAGGCCGGCGCCGGCCAGGTGGCCGGAGCGGAGCAGCTCGCCCAGCGCGGCGTTGTCGACCAGGCCGGCGCGGGCGATGTTGACCACCACCGCGCCGCGGGGGAGCAGGGCCAGCCGGCGGGCGTCGATGATGCCGCGGGTCTGGTCGTTCAGCGGCAGGGCCAGGACCAGCACCTCGCTGGCCCGCAGGAGGGCGTCGAGGTCGGCGTGGCGGATGCCCAGCTCGCGCTCGGCGTCGGGCGGCAGCGGCGTGCGCTTGGTGTAGAGCACGTCGCAGCCGAAGGCCACAAAGCGCCGGGCGGCGGCCTGGCCGATGGCGCCCAGCCCGACGATCCCCACGGTGCGGGGGCCCAGCTCGGGGAGGTCGAGGTCGATGAAGTCCTGCTGGCGCCAGGCGCCGGCCTCGGTCACGGCGATGGCCTGGCGCAGGTGGCGCAGGACGCCGATCGCCAGCATCACCGCGTGCTCGGCGACCGCGGCGGCGTTGGCGTCACCGGCGTTGGCCACCGGGATGCCGGCCGCGGCGGCGGCGGCCACGTCGATGTGCTCGTAGCCGGCGGTCGGCTGCTGCACCAGGCGGCAGCGGCGCGCGGCGGCGAAGACCTCGCGGTCGAGGTGGATGCGGTGCGACCAGTCGCCGATGATCACCTCGGCCTCGCCGGCCAGCGCCATCAGCTCCGCGGAGGTGGCGGCGGGCACGATCCGGGCGTCGGCGAGGAAGCCCGCGAAGAGCTCCGGCGGCGCGGGCGAGGTGAGGACGACCAGCGGCGGCGCCTCGGCGCTCACGGCCGGCCCCCGGCCCGGGTGCGGCGCGGTGATTGCGTCAGGCTGCGGACCCGCCGCCGGAGTACAGCGACTCGATCACCGCCGCGTACTTCTCGTTGACCACCTTGCGCTTGACCTTCAGGGTCGGAGTCAGCTCGCCGCCGGCGATCGAGAGGTCGTCCGGCAGGATCGCGAACTTCTTGATCCGCTCCACGTTGCTGAGCGAGCCGTTGACCCTGTCGACCCCCTCCTGGAAGAGCGCGCGGACCCGGTCGCTGGCGGTCAGGACGGCCATGTCGGCTGGCTCCCCGACGGCCGCCGCGAGGTCGGCCACCCGCTCGGCGTCGACGGTCAGCAGCGCGGACATGAAGGGGCGGCGCTCGCCGATCGCCACCGCCTGGCCGACGAACGGCTGGCGCTTCAGCTCCAGCTCGATGTTCGAGGGCGAGATGTTCTTGCCCCCGGAGGTGATGATCAGGTCCTTCTTGCGGTCGGTGATGCGCAGGAAGCCGTCCTCGTCCAGCTCGCCGACGTCGCCGGTGTGCAGCCAGCCGCCGGCGTCGAGCGCTTCGGCGGTGCCGGCGGGGTCCTTGAAGTAGCCCTTGAACACGTTGTCGCCGTGGTACAGCACCTCGCCGTCCTCGGCGATCTTGATCTCGCCGCCGGGGATGGCCGGGCCGACGGTGCCGATCTTGTAGTGGCCGGGGCGGCAGGTGCTGATCGGCCCGGTGTTCTCGGACTGCCCGTAGACCTCGTTGAGCCGGCAGCCGATGGCGCTGAAGAAGCGCAGGGTGGCGACCGCGATCGGGGCGGCGCCGGTGGACAGGAACTTGACCCGGTCGAAGCCCAGGCCGTGGCGGATCTTGCTCAGGACCAGCCTGTCGGCCTGGCGGTGGGCGAAGTCGTCGACCCGCTCGCCGCGCTCCTCGGCCGCGGCGGCCCGGTAGCCCTGCTTCAGGCCCCAGCGCCCGATCGCCCCCTTGAGCCCGCCGGCCGCGGCCAGCTGCTTCTCGACGCCGGCCTGGAACTTCTCCCAGATCCGGGGCACGCCGAACATGAAGGTCGGCCGCAGCGCGGCCACGTTGGCGGCCAGGTGGGCCAGGTCCTCAGTGAAGTAGAGCCGGTGGCCGTTCTTGATGTGGAGCACGTGCCCGGCCACCCGCTCGGCGATGTGGGCCAGGGGCAGGTAGCTGATCTGGAGGTCGTCGTCCGGCGCCAGCTCCAGGTAGTTGAAGATCGACTCGGCGGTCCAGAGCAGGTTGTGGTGGTTGAGGATGACCGCCTTGGGCGGCCCGGTGGTGCCCGAGGTGTAGATGTAGGTGGCGTGGTCCTCGGGACGGACCGCCCGCCAGCGGTCGTCGAAGGCGCCGGGGTGCTCGGCGTTGTAGGTGTCGCCCCGCTCCAGCGCCTGGGCCCAGGTCAGCACCCCCGCATCGCCGGCCGGGGCCTCGCCGTCGAAGACCACCACCCGGCGCAGGTTGGGCAGCTGGTCGCGGACCTGGAGGATCTTGGCCAGCTGGTCGGCGTTCTCGACGAAGACCACCGGCGCCTCGGCGTGGTCCACGATGTACTGGCACTGCGGTGCCGAGTTGGTCAGGTAGATCCCCACGGTGACCGCGCCGCAGTGCAGGGTGGCGAGGTCGGCGATGTGCCACTCGGCCCGGTTGTAGGAGAGGATCGCGGTGCGCTCGCCCCGGTCCAGGCCCTCGGAGAGGAGGTAGCCGGCGAGCCGCCGGACGGCCTCGCCGTAGCCCTTCCAGGTGATCGCCCGCCAGGCGCCGCCGACCTTGGTGTGCAGCGCGGGGCTGTCGCCGCGGGCCCGGATCTGGTCCTGGAACAGCTCGCAGACGCTGGCCTGGCGCACCTCGACGGTCACGCCCTCGGGCGCGACCGCGATGCGCTCGGTGGCGCCGGTCTCTGGCTCGGTGGCGACTGCGCTCATGATCGAACCCCTCGAACCCTCGGGAACCGCCCGCTCGGCCCGGACGGACAAGCCCTCCGGCCCCTTCGGCCTGGTCAGGCCGCAATATTAACCCCGTTGGAAAAGGCTCGGACCGGCCAGGGGCGCAGGCTCCGGGCCGCAGGCGCTCGCAGATGACCTCCATCGCCCGGCCGCGCGCCGAGCTGCTGGAGGCGTTTCGGCGCACCGAGCCCTTCGACCTCGACCCCTTCCAGGTCGAGGCGATCGAGAAGCTGACCAGCCACGACGGCGTGCTGGTTGCCGCCCCGACCTCCTCGGGCAAGACGGTGGTCGCCGACTACGCCGTCTTCGAGGCCCTGGAGGAGGGCGCCCGGGCGATCTACACCACCCCGCTGAAGGCGCTCAGCAACCAGAAGTTCCGCGACATGAAGCGGCGCTACGGCGACGGCTACGTCGGCCTGGTCACCGGCGAGCACACCATCAACGACATGGCGCCGGTGGTGGTGATGACCACCGAGATCCTGCGCAACCTGATCTACGAGGACCCCGACCGCCTCAGCCAGGTGCGCTATGTGGTCCTGGACGAGATCCACTACATCGACGACTTCCCCCGCGGCGCGGTGTGGGAGGAGCTGATGATCCAGGCCCCCAAGCACATCAAGTTCGTGGGGCTCTCGGCGACGGTCTCCAACTACCAGCAGCTGGCCGACTGGATGGGCTCCCACCGGGGCCAGATG